>CAZNCO010000062.1:0-12562 GCA_964571345.1 uncultured Ohtaekwangia sp. | reverse complement strand
ATGCTGAGAAGATGGTCCGTTACGTGTTGTCTTTGGATGGTGAAAAGGAACATTAATACAAGTCTGTTTAAACGATAAATCCTACGCGATGAAAAAAATTGTTTCTGCCATCATTTGTCTTTTGCCGCTGATGGCTTACTCACAAAACAATTCTCTAACAGAAAAAGAGAAGAAGGAGGGGTGGCTTTTGATATTTGATGGTGCTACAACTAACGGCTGGCACAGCTATCGCAAAGCTTCCGTAGGAACAGCGTGGAAAATAGATGACGGAGCAATTTACCTCGATCCTAAAGTGAAAGATGGTGGTGATCTTGTTTCCAACCTGGAGTATGAAAATTTTGAATTGAAGATTGAATGGAAGATTGAAAAGTGTGGTAACAGTGGAATCATTTTTAATTCCATTGAATCCGACAAGTATGGCTATTCCTTTCTGACTGGCCCAGAGATGCAGGTGTTGGATAACGAATGTCATCCGGACGCGAAGATCATCAAACACCGGGCAGGTGATTTGTATGATTTGATTTCATGTACGCGCGAGACCGTAAAAAAAGCAGGTGAGTGGAATGAGGCGAGAATTGTCTCTAAAAATGCTCACTATGAATTTTACCTAAACAGTGAAAAGGTTGTTGAGTTCACCATGCATACTCCTGAGTGGGATGCAATGGTGAAGGGTAGCAAGTTTAAATCTATGCCTGACTTTGGAAAGTCAACAAAGGGCCATATTGTATTGCAAGACCATGGTAACGGTGTTTGGTATAGAAATATAAAAATTAAGACGCTTTAACCGCAATTGGAAATGACTGTATTCAAATATGCCCGTATTGTTACGGGCTTTTTTTTGATTCTATTGGTGGCTTCTTCTTGTGGAACCAAAGAGAAAAGAATTCTGGTATTCTCTGAGACAAAAGGATATCGGCATGAGTCCATAAAGGTTGGAAAAGAGGTCATCATGAAATTAGGCGCTGCCAACAAAATCATGGTTGATACTACCGAAGATTCAAAAGCGTTCGCGGAGGAAAACTTAAAGAAATACAGTGCAGTTATTTTCTTGTGTACAACCGGTGACGTGCTTAACCAGCAAGAACAAAATGAATTCATGCGTTTCATTCAGGCTGGTGGAGGGTATGTGGGTATTCATGCTGCCGCTGATACCGAATACGATTGGTGGTGGTATGGAAAATTAGTAGGCGCTTACTTCAAGAGTCATCCGGAACAGCAAAAAGTGAAGGTATTGAAGCAGCCTGTGAAAGAAGGTTGGCTTAGCCTGAATTCGCCAGAACCTTGGGAACGCTTCGATGAACTTTATAACTACAAAAAGATTTCACCTGATATTAATGTGCTCTATAAGTTAGATGAATCCTCTTACAAAGGTGGAGAGAATGATGGCGATCATCCGATTATTTGGTACCATGATTTTGATGGTGGACGTTCTTTCTATACCGGGTTTGGCCATACCAATGAAAGCTATTCTGATCCGGTTTTTATGGATCAACTTTTGGCAGGAATCAATTATGCCATTGGTGATAACAAACTCGACTTCGCGAAAGCTACAGCAAAGCATGTTCCTGAAGCCAATCGATTCACGAAGAAAGTGCTTGGATATTATTTTGACGAGCCTACCGAAATGGCCATCCTTCCTGATAGCAGGATTCTTTTTCTTGAGCGTAAGGGAAATGTGAAGTTGTATGATCCTAAAAATGATTCGATCAAAGTCATTAACACATTCAATGTTTATAAAACATTTGAGGATGGAATGCTCGGTGTCACCATCGATCCTTTGTTTGATGCAAACCACGTTATGTACATCTACTATTCTCATCCCGAGAAATCGGCTAACGTATTATCAAGATTTGTTTTTGATGGCAAGGCGATAGATATGAAGAGTGAGAGACAAATGCTGGAAGTGCCTGTTCAGCGCGAGACGTGTTGTCATACTGGTGGCTCGCTCGTATTCGGGCCAGGAGGAAACCTGTTCCTTTCCACAGGTGATAACACCAGCCCGTTCGAATCGGATGGATATAGTCCTGCAGATGAACGCCCGGGAAGATCGCCATTCGATGCTCAGAAGTCCTCAGCCAATACAAATGATTTGCGTGGTAAGATTTTGCGGATTCATCCTGAGCCGGATGGATCTTATACCATTCCGGAAGGAAATTTATTCAAGAAGGGAGAACCTAACACTCGCCCTGAGATTTATGTGATGGGGAATAGAAACCCATATCGCATTTCGGTCGATCAAAAGACAGGCTATTTGTATTGGGGTGAAGTTGGGCCGGACGCAGGTAATGACAGTGCAGAGCGTGGACCGCGCGGCTATGATGAAGTGAACCAGGCGAAAGGCCCTGGATATTTTGGCTGGCCTTTGTTTGTGGGTAATAATTACCCGTATGCAAAGTATGATTTTGAAAAGAAGACAGTTGGTGAGCGTCACGATCCCAATCACCCGATGAACACATCACCGAACAACACCGGGAAGAAGGAATTGCCACCTGTGAGCCCACCCTTTATTTGGTATCCGTATGCGCAGTCTCCGGATTTTCCGATGATGACAGAGGGTGGAAGAAATGCAATGGCTGGGCCTGTTTATTACTCAACAGATTATGCTGGAAAAGAAAATGCCTACCCTGATTATTTTGATGGAAAGCTGATCACATACGATTGGATGCGAAATTGGATTCGGTTGATCACCATGGATAAAGATGGGAAGATCATGGACATCGAGCCTTTCATGACGGGAACTACTTTCAATAACATTATTGACATGGCTTTCGGTCCTGATGGCAGGCTTTACACGCTGGAGTATGGAACAAAGTGGTTTGCGCAAAATGAGGATGCTCGCTTGTCAGTGATTGAATTTAATAAAGGCAATCGTCCTCCGCTTGCAAAGCTCACCGCAGACAAAACTGCTGGCGCTCTTCCATTGAACGTCAAACTTTCGGGTGTTAATTCTGCTGATCCGGATAACGATAAGATATCGTTTGAATTAGAGGTGAATGGGACTGTGCAGAAATCACAATCACCAGAGTTTACCTTCACGTTCGACAAGCCTGGAATTTACAGACCGAAACTAAAAGTTACTGATCCTTCCGGCAAGAGTTCAACTTCAGAGTTGATGATCATCGCTGGAAATGAACCGCCAACAGTTACCATCGACTTGAAAGGAAATTCTATGTTCTACCTTGCCGGTGGAGCTGCAGATTACCAGGTTACCGTTACTGACAAGGAAGATGGAAGTACAACAGATGGAAAGATTAAACCGGAGCAGGTAATTGTAACGGTGGATTACATCCCTCAAGGTTTTGATAAAACGGCAATTGCGCAAGGCCATCAGCGCCCGGAGTTACCAGGTAAAATCCTTATTACAGAAAGCGACTGTAAATCTTGTCACCAGATTGATCAAAAGTCTGCAGGACCTGCGTATCGCATGGTAGCGAAGAAATATAAAGGGGATGTGAAAGCCATTGAAAAATTGTCTGAGAAAATATTGAAAGGTGGTGCTGGTGTATGGGGCGAGACGGCTATGGCAGCACATCCGCAATTGAATAAAGATCAGACTTCTAAAATGGTGGAGTACATTCTCTCACTGGCAGAAGAGAATAAGGTGAAGAGTTTGCCACTACAAGGAAAAGCAATGTTTGGTGCAGCTCCTAAAGAAGGAGTCCCTTCGCAGTCTGTTTATTTGATTAACGCTTCCTATGAGGATTCAGGCAATGCCGGAGTTCCTTCACTGAGTGGCACAGCTACTCAAGTGTTACGCGCTCCCGTTCTTACAGGTCAGGATGCGGAGCTCTCAGGGGGCATCAGAAAATTGGCAGCAGGCCCTGACATTGTGTTGGAGAATATTCATCACAATACATCCGCCACATACAAAAGCATTGACCTGACAGGTGTTGCAAGGCTTGACTTCATTATTGCTGAGACACAAGGGGTAAAGGGAGGAACTATTGATGTTTACCTAGGATCAATCAACGGGAAGAAATTAGGCACTGTCTCTTTCGCCAACTCTCCCAAGATCAAAGTGATGGAAGGCGTTTACATGCGGCCTGCATCTCTACCTGTTTCTTCCCTTGGCGGCAAGCAGGATTTGGTGTTGGTGTTTACAAATGCGAAGGCTGGTGAGAAAGATAACTTGTTTTACTTTAGTAGAATGGTCTTGAATAAATAATCAGGCTACCTTATTTGGTTTAAGTAAAACGAGGAATCTCCTTTATCGGTGATTCCTCGTTTCATTAGTTGAAGCAACCTCTTCTAGTAGATCAGTTTTTCCCAGCTGAGGTCACCGCAATATCGGTGTGATATCTTACCTTCATCATCCATCGCCAGTAAGTGAATCCAGTTATGATCGCATAAATTTCTAATGGATTGATGCTTTTCAAGTATGGAATTCATGGCATCGATGGGTGCGTTTATGATCACATTTATTTTCACGGGTTCGTGCTGGTAATTTTCGCCATCGTGCACAGCCTGCCAGGGAAGACCGACTCTCAGATCGCCTGAGATGCCTTCCAGCACACCAACACCTGCTGTTACATTATGCAATGTTTTGTTTCCGGATCCGTACACTCTATTGTCGACAGTTGACGCGTAATACTGTAGGTTAATCCAGCTTGTTACTACCATAGGTGCGGTCATGATCAGCTCCAGCACGGAAAAGCCTTGATCTTTTTTCCAGTCATAGGAATGCAGGAAGGCACGACCACCAAAGTCGATATGTTGAGTAGCCTCCCGTGGCGCCACTACAAAGGCAGAGCAGGCAGCAAGTCCCCACTCGGGCCGTGTTTGCGACCAGTCTTTGCTTCGCGCCAGAATAGCTTTGTCAGAATTTGAAACGCTATCGGGAGAGAATCTCTCCAGTCGTTCCCTTCTTGCCAGGTGCCCCGCCTTTTTCAAGGATTCTTTAAGTTGATGGAGTTCCTCTTGTCTTTCAACAGGCACATCGTATTCATTGTAGATGGTTACTTCGTCTGTAGTGGTGTTATGCAGGCATGCAAGGAATACAGTGTTTACGGGTATGAAGATATTCTCTTTCTGAAGTCCTGTTCGCACTTCTCTGTTATTCAAAACAGTAGCGGCTACCTTGGCATTCGCTTCACCGGTATGCCCACCACACGCTCCGCAGTCATAACCGGTTGCGTGAGGGTTGTTGACCATGGAAGAGCCATGCCCAACAATCAAAACAAGTTTTGCAAAGTCGTCTGTGAGTGACATTGCATTCAACGCATTCTTGGCCATTTGTATCTGTTGCTCCAGCGAAATTCCCACAGTCTCCTGGTGATGATCCGCTGGCGCCAGACTAATCCTTTTCATCTGAGCATATTTGGGTTTAAGTCCCGCTTGATCCGGATGAGGCACCGGTCTGGTAAGCCCGAAGCTATCTGTGATGAGTTTGGGAAGGTATGATAACCCGATAGGGCTCACAAAACTGAAGCAGGTGACGGCACCCGACTTAAATGATTTCCAAACTTGCTGAACCTGTTGATTGAGCATGCGGCCGTTGAGCGCTTGCAGGTTGATTTTTTTGTCAGACAATTCTTCCAATATCGTTGGGCCTGTTTTCAACAAGACAGGACATTGTGATTCGCCACTATCATGTCCTATCGGTACATATTTGATCGGGAAGGCGAAGAATCCTGCAAAGCCAAGTGTTTCGATGGCACTATCTGCAACCTCCAGATTTCTTCGGAATATTTCTGATCGCACATCGATACAAAAAATTGCCTGGGCATGTATTTCAGTTTTGGTTTTGTTCGATGAACCCGCATACCCTTTAAATTTTTCGATGACATTTCTCTGTACCGACAAGTCAAAAGCCTCCTGAAGAATTAACTTTTGGGTTAGCCTTTGATTCAGTTCTTTTTTAATATTCTTTACAGACAATGTGTTGAGTGCCGATTTCCAAACACGTTCCAGTTCGGCATGTTCAAGGCTCTGCATTAGGCAAGCTTCCCAGCAGATGAGTACTGAGAGGAATTCAATTAATAAACCATCCTTGCCTCCATACAATTCATTGTCCCAATCAAGCCGCGCAGCGTAGGCCGACCAGCCACCTGCTCGAATGAGCAATCCATGAAGGTAAATATCTATGCTCTCTTCGGGTACACTCAATTTGGTAAGTGCAACTTGTGCGGCTTCAAGATGATTATCCGGCAAGGCTTTCACCTTTTTTCTGAAATCTTTAAGTCCACTGAGTTCGGGTGTTCGATCAACGCTAGCCTCTTCTTTCCAGGCGGCAAAAATGCTGCGTTGTTGATTGGCCGCAACCCAGCTAGCTTGTCCATTATCAAAATAAGAGGCTGCAAAACTTGAAACCCTCGTGATCATAAAGTGACTCCAATTTTTGCCCGTCAGCCTGCTAGCAACATCGGCCAATGTTGGCACGGGTGTCAGCGTATGATCGGGCTGACTTGAATTTTTGAGGGAGCTTATAAAATTTTTCGCATTGATAGACTCCTGTCTTTTCTGCAAGGCTGCTTCAATATCTTCAATCTTCAATTTACCCTCGTTGATTTTTTGCAGATAGAAAGAAGAAGGTAAAGTCATTTGAATACCTCCGGCTACTGCCAGATCCAGCGCTACCTCGTCAAAGTTTTTGTGGGTAAGCCCCAGGTATGGGTTCACGGCAACAAAATTTTCCAGTGGCCATACAGGAGCGATCTTTTTACTTGCGGTTCTCAGTTTGAGTACCAATGGTTCGTGCATGTTAGCAGCCTTCGTTGAAGCTTTTGTTTCTTTTGCAGGATGGGTCTCAATCATTTTTGTGGTGGTTGATTTAAGAGTTAAGCTATTTGTTCTTCAAATGTTTTTATTTTCAACGCGCCAGTGTGCACGTTCGATTCTGGTTGTCCATGTTCTGACGGTGTACTTCTAGTGTTGTGAATATGCAACGAACCGATCATGCGGTCGAACAAGGCATTTGCGTAAAATCCGTTTTTTAGATGAATCGAGAGACTACGGTAGTATGGTTTGGAAGCTAATGCAGGTGCCTGGATTTGAATGAAGGTCACCGTGGCAAAGGCAAGTAAAAACACTCCCATGAAGATAATTTCAACTGCATTGATTTTACTCAACGCGGGTACTTGTGATGTCAGCAGGTATTTTGCTCCCGCTTCTAATGTGAAGAACGAAACGGTGACGATGCCCGCCAGAAGAGAGGTACGGAGCAGCAGAACTCCGTTGATCCCTGGAGTGTCGAGGGCAGAGGTGAACAAAGTAGAAAGGCCCATGACAATGACTCCTCCGATGAGTAGCAGCGCCAGGTCATTAGTGGGGTCGACACCCAAGGCGAGCGCGATGGCCGTAAACAGAATGATTGCGATTGCAATGCCTGTCATAATTTTTATACCACTTCCTGTTCTTTTGACTTGCTTGATTTTGGAGGCGCGCATCACGTCAATCACACTTCCCGATGACAGGAAGGCATGCGCTTTATAGAATGAATGGGCCACCAGGTGGAGCATGGCCACCGGATAGGCACCAGCCGCGCACACGAATAAACTAAAGCCCATATGGGCCACACTTGAATATCCAAGAGCCGTTTTAATGGATGTCTGCGTGAGGAAGGCCGCGGACGCGAATAATGCTGTGAATCCACCGAGGGCTATTATCAGCAGGGGCGCATAGGTACTTGCTTCCACCACATAAGCCATTCGAATGAGAAGGAATGGGCCGGCATTTAACAAGCCTGCGTGGAGTAAGGCCGATACCGGTGTAGGGGTCTCCATCACGTCTATCAGCCAGCCATGACTCGGGAACTGTGCCGACTTCAGCAAGGCGGCAAAGGCAAGAAACAGTGCTGCAAACTCCAGGCTAGCTGGAATTTCTCCGGAGGCAAGCATTGGTTTTATTTTTGTAAAAATGATTTCCAGGTTACCGGTTCCAAATTGACGATACAAGATCAATACAGACCCTAGGAGGCATGCATCGGCAAGCCTGGCAACGATGAATTTTTTCCTGGCCGCTACGATTGCCGCAGGCCTGTCGGAATAGAAAACAAGGAGCCGGTGCAGCGAAATACTCGTCATCATCCATGAGATTAAAAGTAATCCAAGGTTTCCGGAGAGTACCAGCAGTTGAACCGAGGTGATGGTGGCCGCAAGCCTGCCGATAAACCGGCCTTGGTTAGCATCTCCATCGAGGTAGTTCAGGCTAAATTTGACAACCACGAATCCAATGACCGATATCATGGAGAACATCACCAGGCTTAACGGATCCAACCGAAGGCTGAACCCCAGGTCATTGATGCCTGCGAAGGGTGATTCCAAAAGACCATAGCGTGACAAAAAAAAGCCGCTAACTGCGGCTGAAAGAATACTTATTAAAATAGATGTTACCGCCATGCTCTTTACCAGGCGCGGGCGCAAGCCCGGTTGAAACCACGAGGCAATCGATGTTGCGATCAATGCAACCGTGGCTAAAAGGGGAATCAGGGAAATGTAAGGTAAATACATGCTTGTTATTTAGTTAAGTGAAGTTTATGATTGATCATGTTCAACGTTCCTATTCAACATTGGATCAGACGTTATCACCGTTCTTATATGAATCTTTTGTCTGTTTTTTTTTACAAAGATCGACTCTGTTCATCATTCTTTTTTATTCATATTTAATATGAAATACATCATTAAAAGGTTATGAATTTGGGCTCTTTGCGCTGTCACTATGAACCACATGAAGTAAGGTTCAAAAAGAATTTTGTGTCCTTTACAGCCGTGCCAGGTATTATCACCTTGACACCAACACCTTGTCAAAATTTACTTTGAACTCGTGAACCAAGAGTAATTTGTTCACCAACACCTTCACCAGCCTCGGCTTTGATTACAGTTTCTTTTGCCTGGATACAAACGCCATCATCCTGAGCGCCTTTCAACTAGACGATGACCGCGATGCCACGTTTGATTTTTACTATTAAATTATGCAGGCGTGCCGACTCAGGTTAAAGCCACCCGTGCCTTTCGGCAACTAAAAAATTATCAGTGCACTGCCTTTAACAATAGCAACGCCACGCCCGAAGCACATCAAAGGCACGAAGAGTGCCACTGGGAGAGACCCGGATGTTTTCTTTGGATCACTTTTTTTTTAAACAGGGCAGTGAGTTGGCAACGGAAAGGTAAACGCTGCCTTACTTAAGTTTCTTTGTGCTCTTACCCATTTTTGATTGCCTTATGTCTTTATCAAAAATATAAGCTACCGAAAAGTTGAGCACTTTTAAATTTCCTTTCAGGCTAAGTTCATCGGTGATGTGTGGTGTTCCACCAAGTGATTCGCTATTTTGTTGGCCAAGGTAAGTTTGACCCCAGGTTAATCTAAACTCAGTTAGTATTTTTTGATTTTTCAACGTAGTGGCCGTGAAGCCGAAGCCCAGGTTCAAACCAAACAGCCAGCGGTTAACGTTGTTCAAATAAATTTTCGTGTATGACTGATCAGGTGTTCCGTCAAACACGTACGAGTAGCTTTGATGAATACCGAAGTAAGGATCCATGCTTCCCGATCCGTTGATCCAATAATTGATGTTCGGACCGAAGTTTACAAACCAATTGGTGGCATAGTTTTCTTTGATCTTCAGTTTGAAATTTTTCCGAAGCGCCATTGAGAATTCACCGAAATAGTAGGTGGCATTCCACTGGTCGCCATTCACTGTATAGGTATATCTTCTCCCTTGTTGTGCAAATCCTCCTTCGGCAACAAAGGAATAGTTTTTCTTTAACGGGAAGCCAATAATGCCGGCTAAGGAATATCCTAATTTTATATCTGATCGGAAGTTCTCCCGGCCGGGCTGATCTGCAAAGTTTGTATACGCTCCCAGAATCCCCGCTTTCGCTCCAAAAGAAAATTTTTGAGTAAACGCTAAAGACGGAAAAAGCATCGCAAAAAATAGAAACCCTGTTTTTACCCTTCTTACCATTTTTCAAAGGTGCTCAAACTTTTTGGAAAATGAAAAAGGCCATCGATCAGATGGCCGTTTTTTCTCCTTTTCATACGCTTTTCATGCCATGATCTTTCATTTGCTTTTCGTGTGGCTGTTGCGTGGCTGCAACCTGCCTGGGAGAAAATATATCTATATCCGGCCTATTTCTAAACTAAACCCAAGGCTTCCTTGAAATAACGTAACTGGTTCAAACTTTACTTCGTAAATACCTCCTTCATGAATCGTCAGTGCAACAAGCCGTTGGCATTCAGCGCGGTATCATCAATCCGCGGGTGACACCCATTTCCTTTAGTAAGAATTATGTTTTGTTGCTGGTTCGTATATGTTAGCTGGCGCTATCCTTAATGCATGTTGCGTCCATCCTTCGTTCAACGTTCGTCATGCCTTTATCTAGCCTATATGGTTCCTGAATGAAATGTAGCCAGACCAACGCCACACTATGAACGTATCCAAGAATATCGAACTAACGATGAACCAGTTGTGAATGAGTAATGAAGCAATGAGCGACTGTTTTATGAATCTTGACTTGCTCGTTGTCACTCATTGCTTCAATGGAGCTTAGTTGATTTGCACGGTACCCATGTCGGTTACAGATCCCAGCGTTACGCTCACATTGGTTTTGTTGGTAACCTGGTAACCTGTTTTAGGCTGGAAGCTAACAGTATAGCTTCCTGCGGGAACACCTTTCAGCAGAAACTTACCTGATACGGTGTCAGCAAAAGTGGTAGCCACTGTATCTGTTCCAGTAATTGCGTATACGGCAGGAGTTGAGGTGATTGGATTAACCAAACCTTTGATGGCGCCACTTTCAGCTTCCACGATCGAACGAATCACCGGCTTAAGATTAAACATTCCACTTCCCGTTGTCACTACTGATCTTGCTACGTCAAAGTCGAGAAGAATTTTATACGTTATACCTGCTTTCAGATCAGTGTTGATTAAAATTTTCAATCCAGATTGCTGGGCACTTGGTGTATTAAGTGCATATTCAACTCCACTAACTTTGATTTTGTTGTTCGTGCCAAGTACCAATCTAAGTTGAGACACTCGTCCTGCAGGCAATTGAATATCTCCCAACAGCGTATCGAGCCCATTGGTTAGTTTCAGTAAATTATAAACGCCCTTCTTAACATTAAGAGACGTCCAGCCTGAGTTCGAAGTTTGGTCAGCATTGATTTGAACATCTTGAATATCAATGTCAACTTCATCAAAATCACCCGGTGAATCTGTTAGACTCACTTGCAAAGTTGCGGGAGTTGTGTTGTTGCCGCTGCTGCAAGAACCCCAAAATAGCAGGGATACTAAGCCAAGGCTTGAGAGGAAAACAATAGACTTGAAATAGGATGTACTTTTCATAGTTGGTTTTTAATTTAATTTATCATTTCGTTTGTTTCTATCGTCAGGACTAAAATCACAAATGTAGGTTTAATGCTCCTTTGCAACCGATAAAAGACCGATATTTCGCTAAAAATCGGATATTTCTTTCTAATTTTCGGACACTATGAGGAGTGTTTTCATTGTTGGTCTATGCGTTTTACTCTGTGTCAACGTCTTCGATCAAGATATAACGAATTTTACCCAGTTTTTTTTCAATCCATATGCCTTCAATCCGTCATATGCCGGAATTGAGGGTCAGTCTGCTGCATTTCTCGGTTATCGGAAGCAATGGGCGACCATAAATGGGGGACCAGCTATTGGCAACTTGTCTTTTCATACTCCTTTGAATGACCGGTTGAGCATGGGGATAAATCTGGCTAATGACAAGCGCGGAATCACCAGCATCTCGGCAGGCATGGCAACAATTGGTTATACCGTTTTGCTCGACCTTGAAACTTCCATTCGCTTTGGGCTGTCAGCGGGTTATGCTTCCTCCAGCGTGGATATGAGCAAGATTCTGAATGATCCAAATTTTGTGAATGATCCGGTTCTTGCCAGCGCTACCGGAACACACTCGTCCTTGATCGGAAATTTTGGTGTGTCTTTTCACAAGAAGTCTTTTCATGGTGGAATTGCACGCCCCAGTATTTTGCAACCCGTTTATTTAAGCAAGGATGCTTTTTCTGTGAATACGTCACAGCCCTTTCAATCGGTAATCATTCATGCCAGCAACCGATTCTATTTTGATAAAGATCAAAATATGTTTGAGCCTTACCTGATCTATCGGTTGAACAATGGCGTACCGTCACAATTCGAAGTTGCAGGAGTTATGCATTTACATAATGTGGCCTGGGTGGGTGCCTCTTATAAAGAACAATTTGGAATATCGGGCATGGGTGGAGTGAAGATTCAGAATCAATTTGCATTGGGTGTTTCGTATAGTATCCAAAATTCGGGCGACACCCAGATACCGGCTCCATCGTATGAGGTTCAGTTGGGAATCCTATTCGGTCAAAAGAAAAAGGACTACAATGTGTATTCCTTTGTAAACTCTGAAAAGTCGAAAGCGAAGAGGAAGTCAAATGCGGAAGTTCTTGCTGAGAGAAGACAAAAGCAGCAGCAACTTGAAAAGAAGTTGAAGGACGAGAAAGCCAAGCATGATGCACAGATTCTGGCAAGATCAAAACAGAAGACACAGGTGCAGCCGCAGAAGCACACGGTTACTCCTCAAAAGCAGGCCAGCGTTCCACAGAAGCAAACGAA
>CAZNCO010000061.1:0-12605 GCA_964571345.1 uncultured Ohtaekwangia sp. | reverse complement strand
GTTTGTTTATCTTTTCAGGCAGATCGAATACGAATTTTGTTTCCTGTGTAGTTTGGTGCTCGGTGATGTACTTCGGCAACAAACCGAAAGGACTTATTTTTTCCAAGACTGCTTGTGCAATGCTATCGTTGCTGTAAGTGTTTCCAGCTGCATCAATCAAGTAGGCAATCGAGTTGTTCCATTCGTGCTTTACTCTCCTGGCATTGTTAACAACTTTGAACGAAACAAGGTAGAAGTTTCCATTCGCGGTCAGCGCACCATCACCTTCTCCAATTGCTTTTTGAATTTTGTAATCTGTAACCACGTATTCAAAATCATCATGATGAATGCGTTGGTTAAGACTAATGATAATTTCCTCTTCGTCCGATCTTTTTGCGCAGGATGCAAGGATCGCGAATACTGTCAAGGCGGTGAGTAGCTTTTGTATCTTCATGTTTCGAAAGTACTTTTAATTTAAAAGTAAATAGACAAAAAAATTATTTGCGTTGTTGTTTCAATACTTCTTCGAGCGCATCCAAATGCTTTCGAAATGCATTTTTGCCTTTGTCAGTCGCTTTATATTTGGTGTTGGGTTTGCGATCGATAAACGATTTTATTGTTGAAATGTATTTTTCTCGTTCAAGGGCCTTGATGTGTGTTGCCAAATTTCCATCGGTTATCTTCAAAAGCTCCTTCAGTGAGTTAAAATCGTACGCATCATTCGCCATAAGTACCGACAAAATCTGAAGGCGCATGCGGTGTTCAAGAACTTTATCTAAATTCTCAAAAGGATTCTTCATGCGTCATATTTCTTATACATCAGCGCTCCATAAATAATATGAAGGAGACCAAACCCTACAAACCAAAAGAGCAACCCATATCCTGGCAGAGCCGCACAAATCAATCCAGCTATTATTTCTGAGTATCCGAGATAGCGTACTTCATCAAAAAGATTGTCGCATGCATTGAGTATTGCAAGCCCATAAAAAATAAGTGAAGCCGGTGCGGCAACTCCAAAATGTCCATATGACAAAAGGATCAGAATAAACATTCCACCTGTTGCCAGGGGGATAGATAAATTCAAAATGAGACGTTTGCTGGTGGCATTCCATACTGTGGTGCCCGACTTCTTTGCCTTGCGATTACTCAGCCAATACCCCGTTACTAACGAAGTAACAAGAACGATAACCGCTAAAATCAATAACTGAACAATTACATCTGTATTTTGAATAGACTCAATTCTGTAATGGAAAGGCGAATACGGATAATAGAGCATGAAATAGGCAACTACAGCACCGATAGACGCATAGAGACCAGCCAAAATCCCTGACAATCCACTCAACGATAGAAACTTGACCGAGCGCTCCATGAGGGATCGGATCATTTCGATGTCTTTCTCAGAATTTGCCATTTTTAAAAGTACTTTTGATTTCAAAGTTAATTAACTGAAATTGATTTCCAAATTTTTCAATTGATGATACTAATTTGATGAATTCAGACTTTTGTCAGCACTTCGGGATTTACACAATGAGGGACATTGCCTGATTTATAGAATTCAATAATGTTCTCCGCGGCAATTCGCGCCATGCCCGTTCGGGCTTCTATAGTGGCAGATCCAATATGCGGCAATACAGCAACATTGGGCATGGAAAGTAACGGGTTGTTCGAATGCATTGGCTCAGGATTGGTAACGTCCAAACCTGCACCCCATATTTTTTCATTTTGCAAAGCGTCAATTAAATCAATTTCATTATGAACACCACCGCGCGATGTGTTGATAAAAATCGCAGACTTCTTCATTTTAGTAAAGGCGTTTTTGTCGAAAACACCGCGTGTTTCATCACTAAGAACGCTATGGACAGAGAGTATATCACTTTGTTTTAATAGTTCGTCAAACGAAACGCACTTCGCACCAAAGTTTACCTCAGCCTCGAGATTTCTGCTTCTGCTGTGATAGATAATATTCATATTGTAAGCACCCTTGCATCGTTGCGCCATCACTCTTCCTATTCTTCCCATTCCAAAAATGCCCAAGGTCTTCCCGGCTAATTCAATTCCCAGATTTTTTAAGGGTTCAAATTGTCGCCACTCCCCTTTTTCAATTGTTTTATGGAGATAAAACATTTTCCGCGACACTGCGATCATCAAACCAAATGCGACATCGGCTGTAGCTTCACTTAATACGTCTGGGGTATTGCCAACCGGAATTTTAAGACGCGTAGCTTCTTTTACATCAATATTATCATAACCCACAGCAAACTGCGCGATAATATCTAAGTGACTGCATTGTTCAAAAAAAAATTTGTCTAATTTGTCTGCGCCAAGCGACAAAAGGGCGTTTACATTTTTAGCCCTTTGTATCAATTGTTGCTGTGTCATGGGCCCTGCCCCATCCCACACAATAACATCAAAACCCTCTTTCAACAGCATCTCTGCCGCCAAGGGAGGAATGACTCTACAAATAAGAATTTTCTTTTTCGCCATTTCCAAATGTAACAGCATAAGTTTCAAATGAAAAGGCCGTTATTGTTGACGGTTCTGGAAAAAAAAGTAAAAAAAGAGCAAAATTTTTTAGTTGGCGGATAGAGAATTAAGACGAATCCCGTAATATTGCACTCCCAAATTCTCCCTTAGCTCAGCTGGTTAGAGCATCTGACTGTTAATCAGAGGGTCCTTGGTTCAAGTCCAAGAGGGAGAGCTTAAAGTCAAGGAGTTAAAGGTTACTGTTTCGGTAACCTTTAATTTTTTGATCAAGTGGTAACAAAACTAGTAACACCCCTTAAAGTCAATCCTTCTGATTGGCTGACCAATCCAAACTCCATTAGCAAACCCTGGCTTATTTGGTACAGGTATCAAGGTAAACTTGTCAAGCTTATGGGGATGAATAGAGAGAAGAACTATTCCTCCCGCATTAAACTTACTCTTCAGTTGATCAAAGATGAAGAGCAAAAGCTTCAGACGTTTGGATATAATCCGATATCAAAGACTTTCTTAATTCAACCTCCAACTCTACAGGAAACTGTTACTCCAGATCAGAAAAGTTTATCATTCATAGAGGCACTTAATTTGGCTTACAAACAATTAAAAGTTGAGCCTGTCACTCTTTCTAACATAAAAAGTTGCATCAAATACGTGGCTTTAAGTGCTGAAAAAATAGGTATCGCCAGCACTCCAATAGACCAGATAAGGAGAAAGCATTTAAAGTTATTGATGAATGATTGTGAAACTGAAAGAAAGCTATCAGCAAGAAATTATAATGCATATCGATCTTACTTGATGATGCTTTTTCAAGAGCTAGATGAACTTGAAATGCTTGATCACAATCCGGCAGAAGAACTAAAAAAGAAAAAGGAGATTCTAAAGCCGAGAATGATTCTTACTCCAGAGGAAAGAGAAAAGGTAAAGGAGCATTTAAAAATTCACCATCCTACCTTTTACAGATTCGTTCAAATCTTTTTTCATTCTGGAAGCAGGAGAACTGAACTTCTTTCCTTGAGGGTTAAGGACGTTAATCTTTCTAAAGGCGAGTACCAAACTCTTGTTAAAAAAGGAAGTCAAAGAAGGATAGTTACCAGAGTGATCAAGGACATTGCAAAACCATTTTGGATTGAACAATTATCAGGAGCATTACCAGATGATTTTGTCTTCAGTGTTGATTTGCTTCCTGGCAAAGCAAAAATCCGAGAGGAGCAAATTACCAGGAGATGGAAAAGGCACGTAAAAGACAAACTGAACATTGAAGCAGACCTTTACAGTTTGAAGCACCTCAATACAGATGAGATAGCAGCATTACTTTCTCTGGAGGAAGCTGCTAAGCACAACGGTCATACTTCAACTGTGATTACGTCCAAGCACTATGCGATTGGTGAACAAAGGAGACAGCGGGAAAGATTAAAAAGCTTAATGAATAAGTTCTAATAATCAAACGGATTTAATCTTAACAGCGGGAGGCCAACGAAAAAACTAAAGTGAATATTGCAGGCCGCGAAAGCTTAAACAAGTATCTGCCCTTCATCAAGCTTGAACAGTTGCTAAAATAGGACTCATAAAAAACTATTTTTTGCTCCAAATAAGCAGTTTTTAATAATACTAAATATTTTAGTATTTGTAATTGTTCCCGTAGCTTTGAGAATAAAGTGAGCAAGCATGAGCACCTTCTACAAGGACAACGTAGTACCCGTCAAACCTCCAATAATCACGATTCACATAAGTCTGGGATGGATAGAACAAGGGGGTAGTCAGGCAGCAAAATATTTTGATAATGTCCAACAGTTCGGAGATTTCTTAAAAGCAAATCCTGAACTAGCAAAAGCAGTTAACTACGTGCCAAGGAAAAATGAACCTGTCGATTTCCCCTGTCTACTTAGCATTCTCCAGAGTACACATAAAAGTTACTTCGATGATCATGTTAGTTACTTGAGCACACCAAACACTAATTTGCTCAATACTTTTTTCAGGGAAGATCGAAATGTCTACTCTCTAGCACGAAGAGAAAATAACAACCTAATTGTTAGCAGTCCACAAGTAACAATTGAATACATCCGCGAAAAGAAGCAAATTGGTTTCCAAGTGCTACGACAGATCAAGCCGAGTTGACTTCTAATTTTTTTCGTTAGAAATTAAGAGCTATAATTAATGCAATTAGAAATCGACTTAACCCAATCATTAGACATTCGATAGAAGTGCAAAATATTAAGGCCCAGCTTCTGGAATGATCCTTAGCTGGGCTCTTAACACTTTTCTCTCATTTAATCCTGAGCGTCATCTGTCACATCCGCCACGGATGTTTTTTTATAACTTCCTTTTACTGTTGATCTTAGATTGCCACCATCGATCCACTTCTTCAATTTTCTGTCCATTGACCTACGACTTATTGAAAACTTCTTTTCAATAGAACCAACATCAGCTCTCTTGAACGCGTCTGGAAGCATCTCTAGAATCTCCTGATCAATTTCATCTGAATTTGATCTACGATCTTGAAGCCAATTAAAAAGGTCAATTGAATCATCAAATGAACTTTTCACAATGAATAGCGCATTCTGGAAATCTGCGCCATTGCAGACTACTGGATTGACGAATGATTCATCCTGACCCAAGCATCTTGCAGCAGTAAACATCGCTGCTATTCTAGCAATCATTAAACTATGCCTCTTCGGAATGCTAGTTGCATACGCCCCAACCTGCAATTTTGTGAATGATAAATTCTGTTTTCCAAAACTATTGATTTCCTCCCACTGTTCTTCTGTAAAATTTACTTCTAGTTTCATGTCCAGACCCTTGTTGAACATGTCATACCATTTGCTTTTCATCTTTGAAATCTCCTGACTGATGAGATTCTTTGATACAGCAGGTGAAACATCCTTCCAAATATCAGATGCACCCCCTCGTAAAATCAGAAATCTTGAAAAGAGCCCATCTTCAGTACCTTTGATGAGTGATGGAACCTGAGACTCAGTTCCTGTTACAACCAAAGAAATATTAGGCCTACGAACTACAATATTTTCATCGTTCAATTTTCTCATCAAAGCAATTCTTTCATTATGCCACGCATTTCTCAGTACTATTGAATTCGTTGATCCAAAGGTTGAATTCAGCATATGGCTCAATGTGTCGGCCTCCGTTTCAAAAATTAAAGAAGCCACACCATCATTTTCAGCCAACTGAGAAATCAGGCGTGCGGACGTTGTGTTTCCAGGTATTAGTAGACTCCTTAGCACTGGCTTACTTGGAATGGTTGCAGTTTCTCCTTTAGAAATTGCTTTCTCGTATTTTTTCAAATCAGCTCGATATTTCGTAAGCTTTTCAGAATTTGCACTAAGTTGATAATCGGATATTCGATCAAACAGCTTCGACAATTGTCCTAACCTTCCTTTACCCGATGCAGGAGGGAAGATTATCAACACGTAAGTATTGGGATGATTTTTTACGCCATCGTAGTAAAAAGACACCTTAGGCATAAGAGCCCCTGACATAGCAGTTGATGCAAACAACGCCATCAACTTTTCTTCTTTAGTGTTCATCAGTTCCACAACCTCTTTGATTGGTTGGGGTAGAGTATCAATCACTTGATTGAGTTCTCTTTCGTTTTTGTTTTCATTATTAAGATTCATGATTAATTTATAATTTTTTAATTTTAACTGTGCTGACAATTACACCTCCCATGCGCCTTGTCTTCACTACATAGTGATCGTGGCTTCGACCTAGTTTCAGTCCCACGAAACCTGAAACCCCTCCAATTTTTTTCATAGAATTAAATTTTTTCAAATATGGAAGATTGCGAGGTTAAAAAAGGAGGAAAAAATATCCCCCTTTTTAGTCCCTTAATTGCAGAACTCTTTGGAGCTTTTGTTTCACCTTAGAAAAGCCATTCCCAGCAGTATCACGAATTATCTCATTGAATTTCTCCTCAAGTATTCTCAGCGAGGTGGGTGATTGGTATTTACCTTTTTTACTAAACTTAAAATGTTGGTAGGCGAATTCGAGAAAATATTTCGGTCGCTCGTCTTTAGAGGCAAAAAGGCCAGCCTCGTTAATAATCCAGATTAAAGCCACCAACTCCTCTTGTTGAAGATCGAACTTCAAATAATCTGTTTTCCGTTCAAGCGAACTAAAAAATTCAACATTTTCAAAAGTTGAACTTAGGCCCTGTGAGCACAAGGAGTAAAAATGCTCTAGCGCCAAACTATACTTGTGATCTCCTTCGACTTTAAGCTTTTTAACTTCTTCAAAAATAAAATTGCGAAAGTGATGCACTGCTAATTCCTTAGTACGAAGCTCCCTAACCTCCTCTAATGATTTTTTGACGATTTTGGAAATACGATCACTAACTTCCTTAAAATTTGACTCCTGCTCTTCAAGCGGCTCAAAGGGAAATAATCCGAAGTTGTTACTCTCATCTAGCGGCAAATAACATTCACAAAACGTGTTTAGGTCAATAATTTCAGGCCATGAATCATCAATCATCTCTCCATTCTCATCTTGATAACCCGCCTTGACAAAGATTTTGATTTTATCTGATTCTGAGTCAAAGTTTTTATGAGTTTGAAATTTCTTCAGTCGTTCCGAAAACCATTTATGGTTGAGCTTAAGTATTTCTTCTCTTATTTCGTATTCGGTTTCCATAATTGTCATTGTTTAAATAAAGATAATACTAGCTGGCAGATTTGGCAGATGTCGTATTGGTGGAAACTAAAAAGAAATAACTAAGATAGACAGCTGTGTACCGAGCCCACTTTCAGATTTATTCGAAAATTGATCTGCCTTTGTTCTTCATCTACACTATTTAATATAGCATTAATCCCAAAAGCTTTTTGTGTGAGTGACAGGTAACACTACTCCCAATTACACTCCCCGGTAAAATAGTCTAGTGTTGACCTCAGTCCCGTACTTCAGTAGCTACCTGTTTTCATTTCCCTTCCAGGCAAATTTAGCCCGTTCGAAAAATTTGTCAATGGTATACAAGTGGCCGCACATCCCACCGCACATTCCAAAGCCACCATGTGACAAATTTCTCTCACTTGCGCTTATGGTGGCCTGAGGAAACTGAACACCTGAAATAATAAACTAACCCTACCATCATGTGGAGAGTAAGCCCTATACCATTTAATTATCACACACCCAATAATGAGCAATGGTGCATTATTGACGAAGATGGCGATATTCATGATTTCTATTGCACCAGGGAAGATGCAGAGAATGCTTTAGTGCAACTGCTAGCTAAGTGAGCAGTTTGTTCGCCACGCTCACAATGATAGTGTGTGCTAACTTCCAATCGCGCTAGGTTATAAGGTGTTCCTCATTCCTTGCAATCAAAAGATCACGCCAGCAGCTCACTGTCAGTGTTGATTCCCTTCACATTTCCCAACAATCAACACAAACAGTTCGCTAATACTTGCTGTCATGTCTTTTGAGTTGCTGCGTCATTCGTCACAGAAGCTACTGAGTCCTTCAAACCTACTTCTTTCAGTAGGGCTTTCATTACGCTTATTCATTGCTTACACTCACACTCATGAAGTTTGGGTTATTATCCAACACACTTATCAGCCCATATAACCACAAACATCATTCGTTCCATTCGCTCACATTCATGCAAGCTCCATTACAGCTCCTCCTTCAATCAGTAAGTTTGAAGTCCTCACGCTTCTCTTGTTGTGTTCGCCTGCTTTGTTGCCATCAGCTCCCTACGGTCGGGCTTTCAGCCCACATTCAGGTGTGCTTACGCACTTTTTCTGAATGGCTTCAGGCAACGCTCACAGAGGCTCACAGGAATTTCAATTAGTCTAATCATTTTACTAATTTGTAGAGATCATCTCATAATTAAACGCGAAAAAATTCCATGAGTAAAGCTAAATTGAGTTACAACATTTTTCTTGGTAATGGAATAATGGATAATGATGACTTTTTAAAAATATTTTGGATGAATAAGACAGTTCTGTTTTTATTAATGCTAATTGCTCCAAGCCTTATAAATGCGCAGAAACGGGTAGGAAATATTGAAGCTTTTTTTTCTTCAGTTGGATTTATTGCCTCCCAGAAACCCACTACTCAGCAAGTCGATGGAATTCACTATGATATTTTTTTAAAAAGCCCAATTGATGGGACGATGATTCCAGCTCTTACAAATGTAGCAGGCACATGCTTTTTTATTGGAAAGGACTTCGATAGTTATTTGGTAACGGCAGAGCATGTTGCGAATGATACAAATATCAATACAACACTTGTCTTAAGTCGAGAAGATCAAAATCCTTTTGAACTTACACTAAAGGAATTAGTTGATCCAAAGTATGTTAATGGATCAAGGTTTTCCTGGTTACGGCATCCCAATGCTGACGTTGCAATTTTGCCACTTATGTTTAAAATTCAAGATTTATGTCTCCCATATGAACTACTATTTAATCGGCTTGAACCCCCATTGCGACAGAGAGATTTGATTGTTTATGGTTACCCCTTCGGGTTAGGAGTTGGTAAAAAAGTTTCTCCTATTTCGAAAAGGTATAGTCCTGCCAGTGGATTGATTGATCTTGCTAGGTTTGATAATGGAAAGCCATCTACTTTTTTCTTAATTGATGATCCAAGTGTTGGAGGTTTAAGTGGAGGACCAGTGATTGCAATGCCTCAGGTAATTGAATATAATGATGGATCAAACATACATGTTAATGGCTATTTCATTTTAGGTCTTGTTCATGGTACAATTAATAAAGATGGTGGTGGCTACGGAGCTGTTGTACCAGCTAGCTTTATAGTAGAATTATTAGATAAAGCGCCAAGCTACAATGGACTTCATCAATTCAGGTATGCAGATGGAAAATTATGGAGTGAAGTCCTTTATAAGGATGGATTTCCTTGGGAAGTAATTTCAAATGTTGATCATAACGGCAAACCTCATGAAAAAGGTGATCTCAAAAATGGAAAAGGAACAAGATACATTTACGATGAAACTGGTAAGTTGACGTTGGTAACCCATTATAACAATGGCCGCATTGTTAAGAACGATAAAATGTAGGTTTTCAACTTTATTCTGCGAGTTCATGTTCAATCTGCTTGCATTAACTCTATGAATCAAGGACTATCTTAAAATTCGACCTCTACTCTAATATTTTGTCATTAGCTGATCGATCAAATTCTTATTTGAAAGAAACTTATTAAAAAGTATCTCTCGCTCCGAATTAGTCAGCTGCTTACCGAAAAATTTTTCATAAGAATAAGAGTAGTCTTCAAGGGCTTTTTGTTGATCTCCCTTGAGGAGATTCAATTTACAACGTTTTAAATAATTGTCTGGCTGTGGATCCATTCCTATTACGGTAGTCATATCCTGTATCGCCAAGTCAAAGTTGTTCTGAGAGGCATAAACAATCCTTCTATTGTTATAAAAACCAGTGAAGCTGGGGTAGGCATTTATAGCCTCAGTGAAATAGCTTAATGCATCACTCTTGTTGTCTTCTATCAACGAGATTATTCCAAGCGCATTAAGGACTTGGCTACTCTCGGGATCTTTTTCAAGTGCTTCCAAGAGTATTTTACCAGAGTCTTTTATTTTTCCTTCCTTCAGGGTAGTCAGAGCTTTCACAACAAGGAAATTATTTGCGCTAAAATTCTCTATTTGATTAAGTTCATCAGTTTCTACATGGGTCCAGGTCGGACATTCTTTGCATAATCCTGTAGATAATTCAAAATAGGATGCTGGTTTTTCAATGCTTGCAAAATATATTTTATACTGTACAGATGTGCCCACAGGAACCTTTGTGCAATTTTCACTATCAAATCCAATTGATGATGAACTGATAAACATTTTAAGATTTTTTTCAGGATCTTTAAGGTAAGCGTCATGTTCTGAACGGAAATAAATACACCAATCAGGTTTATCAAGTTCTAAATTTGTGTAAGTTAAGTAGGCAATACAAATCTGTTTGCCAAACTCAACCGCATTTAGAATCACATTAGGATTGTTATCACTTGGAATGTTGAAGACTAGTAAGTCATTTTTATTATTAATTGGAAGATCTCTTTTATCAGAGCTAATTCCCTTTAAATTATCTAGAACACCATTGAAAACAGAAATACCAAAATTCAAATTTTGCCCACCGGAATGATAGAACGAGGTAACAGCAACAACCTCACCACGATCATTTAGAACCGGTCCCCCGCTGCTTCCAGGAGATATTGAGGCTGTAAATTGCAGTACGTTACTGTGCTGTTTATCTTTACGAAGCCCCGAAATAATTCCTTCAGATAAGGTGTGGTCAAAACCTAATGGGTTACCGACACAAAAAACTTTTTCGCCCTTTCTTGGTTCTGTATTACTAACT
Organism: uncultured Ohtaekwangia sp.; assembly: GCA_964571345.1. Taxonomy (GTDB): domain Bacteria; phylum Bacteroidota; class Bacteroidia; order Cytophagales; family Cyclobacteriaceae; genus ELB16-189. Next base: position 1,821 of record CAZNCO010000061.1, on the reverse strand, counting down.
TTTAAATAAGCTGTTGGTTTGGCTTTCATATTTACATGAAAAATCAGCAAGTCTCTTTCAGGGTCTGCGGAAATTATTTGGCCGACCTCATATTTGGAACTATCATTAGTAACCACGATTGCTTTAGAAGCACCTTTGAGTACATGGTAGTTAGTAACTGCCTTACCATTATCATCTATAAAAAAACCAGATCCCGAACCATAGGGGGTACCAAATTCATCGTAAGTGTAAATTACTAGGCAGGCATTTTCACTCTCCAGCGCTATTTGAGTCGCATCTTTCTTGCAGCTCAGAAATAGCACGGAAATAGTCAATACCAATAATAAGTTTTTCATTGTTAGGTCTTAAGATGATTTAATTTACAGGTTGCGTTAGAAAATAAAAAGCGCTCTGCCTAAAAACCATATTAGTAACAAAAGTGGTAACAAATTGAAATAATGACTTAAATTCACATTGTAAACAGTAGCCATTTAAAGATTTTCATTCGCTCAATCTGACTGTTAATCAGAGGGTCCTTGGTTCAAGTCCAAGAGGGAGAGCTTAAAGTCAAGGAGTTACATCGTGTAACTCCTTTTTTATTCCATACCTACCTCCTTTTTTAGCGAACGCTTTTTGAAAAAGCCCTACCAAAAATAGAAGTAAAGACCGCCCAAAATTCCAAGTATTAAAATCGAGCCGACAGCAAATTCCGGGGGAACCCGAAACATCTTTTTATCGATTTCTACTAGCTTGGAGGATGCCAGTTCCTGGGGTTTTGCAAGACTAATAATAACCATCACCACGATGATAAAAACAAATGTGATGGACATTCTGTCGAGAAAAGGATAGTCGGGGAATGCTCCGTTTGTCCAGGTGGGAAGAAATTTCAAAAGGGTTGAAACAGGAATAGTTAGTAGAGTTCCCGCCAAGGCAGCCATCGGTGTAGTTTTTTTCCAGAAGAAGCCCATCAGGAAAATTGCGAGAACACCGGGCGAAATAAACCCAACATATTCCTGGATAAATTGATACGCTTGATCCAATGTTTTTAGTGCTGGGGCTACCAATCCAGCCGCAACCATGGACACTATTACAGCCCACCGGCCAACCATCACAATTCTTTTTTCGCTTGCGTTTGGGCTGATGTATTTCTTAAAAATATCAAGCGAGAAGATAGTGGAAATGCTGTTGGCTTTTCCGGCAAGGGAAGCAACTATAGCTGCGGTTAGTGCTGCGAAGGCAATCCCTTTTAACCCCGTAGGTAATAGATTCATCAAGGTCGGATAAGCTTGATCTGGTTTTAATACTCCGAACTCATTCTGCATTTCTGTTTGAAACATTCCCTGCTGATGTAACACAAACATGGCAATACCGGGAAGCACCGCAATAATTGGAATGAGTAGTTTCAAAAACGCAGCAAACAAAATTCCTTGGCGCGCGGTATTCAAATCAGCACCCAATGCTCGCTGCACTATATATTGATTGCAACCCCAATAGTTTAGGTTGTTGATCCACATACCGCCAATCAATACGGAGAGGCCTGGAAGATCTTTGTAATACGGATGAGACTCATCAAAGATCATGTGAAAATGACTGCTTGCTTTTTCGTGAAGAATGGAGAGACCTGCAAACACATTTGAACCCATTCCGGATTTTTCAGACAGAAGCGTGAGTGCCAGATAGGTTGTAATTAGTCCACCAATCATCAAAATAATCACTTGAATTACGTCTGTGTACGCAATCACTTTCATTCCACCCAGAGTCACCAACAAAGAAAACGCAATCAACCCAGCCGCGCACAACTCAAATTGAATTCCTGATACCGTATTAATTGCAATCGCACCG
>CAZNCO010000060.1:0-12650 GCA_964571345.1 uncultured Ohtaekwangia sp. | reverse complement strand
GCTCGCGCTCATTCCAGAAGATCAAATGATAGGTTAGCTCTGCAACTGAATGATTGCCGCTCTTATCTTTCCACAAAGCCTGTTCTTTCGTTAGCCCTTCAATAGCGATGTTAATGGGTACAAACCACTCCTTTTCTGAATGCGTTGATTTTAGTTCTTTAAGAAGAACGGATTTCGTACTTGTGTTTTGCGACAAAGCCGACATATAGATAAACAAAGAAAGAATTAATACGAAGGTTTTCATTTGGGTTTTAGTTTTTTTTCAAAGTTCAGTAAAGCCTCCTAATTATCCGAAATCTTTCAACCGGTTGAATGGTAAATACCGATGCAAGGGGGAGTCACTACGATCGAAAAATACCGGCAACAGCAGGCAATACAATACCTGGAAAATACTTGAGGCGATTGGCCAATGCCATGGAAGGACCAGGTCGCCAGTCCCTAATAAGGTAGCTCTTGATCAAGAACTTATGGTTGCATTCGCTCAATAGCCACGATTCGCCTTGTTTATTGGAAGTTTAAAACTATCAAACAGGTATCTAAAATGATATTAAACCGTAGTTGATCCGTATTTTAAAAGGTACGGATCAACTACGGGTTTAATACGGGTCAACTACGGGTTTGATACGAGTCAACCTTTCTATTGTCCGATCCGGAAAAACCTTTTCAGGTAAATGGAGGCGGTTTGCCTGCAGAGGGTATTTTTCCATTTTAGGATGTTTTTTCCGTGAAAAGCCTCTTTATAAATCATGATTTTTGTCACATAGAGCGGGTATGCACTGCGTTTTATTATCATTTCAAACGGTTGCATTAAGTTCGATACTATTTATACTTTTACAGGTATTTTTTTGTAATCCTTTTGTTCCAAATTGCGTTGGATTTAAAAATTAATGGCATTTAGCGACCCCATATTTTACCACCTCGGGTATTTTTCGGTTATCGGCACCAACTTCACCAAGGCCGATACCCAGATACGCGGGCACTTCGCTATTGACAATGAGGGAGTTGCAGAGTTTTATTCGAAAATCAAGCGGCTTGGCATTTCGGATTCCTTCGTTATCTCAACTTGTAATCGCACCGAGTTTTATGGTTGCGCGCCCCAAAGTGTGTTGAAGAAAGAAGTGATCGATCAGCTTAACATCACCGAAGAAGCTTTTGAAGATTACTTCTATATAAAAACAGGCGTTGACGCAGTCCGTCATTTTTTCCGTGTTACCTCCGGGCTCGATTCGCAAATAGTGGGCGACTATGAGATCGTTGGCCAAGTAAAAAAAGCAATTCAGTTTTCACGCGAAGCCGGAATGATCGGAACATTAACAGATCGGATTTCCAACTTTGCATTTCAGGCATCGAAGGAAGTAAAGACTAAAACTAATTTGAGCAGCGGTAAATATTCGGTTAGTTACGCTGCCGCGGAATTGATTCAGACGGAATCAGAAGGAATTGAGCCTAAGAGAATTTTGATTGTAGGCACAGGTGAGATTGGCAAAGCGATGGCAAAGAACCTGCGCGAATATTTTCCGACTTGTGAGTTGACCTTGACAAATCGCACTCGCTCTCACGCTGAAGAGCTAGCGCCTCAGGTAAATGCAAGCGTGCTGCCTTTTGAAGACTTCACCAAACATTTGCATGAGTTTGATGCAATCATTGCAGCGGCTCATTCTGATAAATATTTGATTGAGACTAATCACTCGGCTTACTTGTCAAAAGCGCTCTTCCTCGACCTGAGTATTCCTCAAGTGATCGATCCCAAAGTAAAAAAGCAAGCCAATATCAAATTGTTTTCGGTGGATGAGATATCGTCTTTCCACAATGAATTGATCAAGCAGCGTCAACTTGAAGTGCCGAAGGCAGAAGCTATTCTCGAAGAATTCATTCATAAATTGATGGAGTGGCAAAACGTGTTTTTCCATCGTGATGTGATTCAGTCTTACAAGACCAGAATGGAGAACTTCCAGCCTCTTCAAGGTCAAACCAAGCGCATCGACAAAACATTTTCAAAACTCATTCAGCAAATAAAAGCCGAAGGGTATCGCGGCTGTGCGGTCATCCAGACCATGAATGAATTGATTGCTGCCGAATAAATGACTCCCGATAAAACGATTCGCATTGGCACTCGCGAAAGCGCCCTGGCATTGTATCAAGCAAAAGAGGTACAGCGTCTGCTTCATGAAAAAGGATATCAAACGGAGTTGGTTGAGATTACTTCTGACGGTGATATTGATTTGAAGACGCCTCTTTATGAGATGGGCATTCAAGGCATCTTCACCAAGTCGCTCGATATTGCTTTGCTTCAAAACAGAATTGATATTGCTGTTCACTCTGCGAAAGATATTCCCACGAAGCTGGCAAAGGGACTTGTGATCAGTGCTTTCCTGAAGCGCGGCACAACACATGACTGCCTTGTGTTACCAAATGGAAAAAAGGAATTTGATCCTGTGACTTTCAAAAAAATTGCGTCAAGCAGTTTAAGAAGAAGGTCGCAATGGCTGCATCGCTATCCTCATCATGAGATGGATAACCTGCGCGGAAACATTCAAACACGCTTAAAGAAATTAGATGCATCGGATTGGGACGGTGCCATTTTTGCCCAAACTGCTTTGGAACGATTAGAAATTTCTTCTCATCGAATTATCACGTTAGATTGGATGCTACCTGCACCTGCACAGGGTGCAATGGCAGTTGTGTGCAGGGGCGATGATCAGGCAATGCTGGAGGCGTGCCAATCGATTCATCACGAACCAACAGGAGTTTGTGTGAATGCAGAACGTGATTACTTGGCAGCGCTTCAAGGTGGTTGTGCTGTGCCGATTGCTGCGCAAGCCGTGATTCAAAACAATCAACTGCTCTTCAAAGGAAATTTGTTTAGCCTTGACGGAAAGCAAAATGTGAAGATTGAAAAGGCATATCTACTGGCCCAGGCAACACAAGTTGGATCCATGGCTGCAAAAGAAATTTTAGCAACAGGTGGCGAGCCGATCTTAAAAACCTTCCGAAATTAATTGCATGCAACCTCGTATTGTATCGACCAAAAGACTGACAACTGAATTGGTTGAGCAACTCGATCGTGCAGGCATTTTGCTTGAGCAACATGATTTTATTCAAACCATCATCCGGGTTCCGGATAAAATCAATTCCCAACAGATTCAAAAGTTTATTGTGCTTACCAGTAAGTCGGCAGTGAATGCATGGATTGCCATCGCTGCGAAGCACGGCATTAATGTTTCTGATCATCCTGTTTTTTGTATCGACCAGGCAACAAAGAAAGAAGTCATTGCTCATCACTTAATGGTTCACGGTGAAGCGAAAGATTCTGCTTCACTTGCAGACGTAATCATACAAGATTCATCGATTAAATCGGTGACTTATATTTGCAGCGATATTCGCAGAGATGAGTTGCCATCACGACTAAAGAAAAAAGGAGTGGAGGTGAACGAGATTGCCGGATACCATACTCAACCAACTCCGCTTAAAATCAATAATACCTGCCAGGCTGTTTTGTTTTTTAGTCCGAGTGGTGTAGATAGTTTTCTTTCGCTCAATGGAGTATCGGATGTTTGCTTTTGCATTGGCGAAGCAACCGCGGCACATGCAACTGCAAAAGGATTTAAGAACGTGCAGGTAGCTGAACTTTCAACTCCAGAGTCTGTTATAAAAAAAGTAATTCAATATTATTCTAAAAACCCAGTTCATGCTTAAAAATGATTTGCTGTTAAAGGCATTGCGAAAAGAAAAAGTATCACGTCCTCCTGTGTGGATGATGCGCCAGGCAGGTCGTTACCTTCCTCAATACATTGAGCTGAGAAAAAAATATGATTTCTTCACGCGTGTGCAAACGCCTGAGTTGGCTTGCGAGATCACGATCCAACCGGTTGACATCATTGGTGTGGATGCTGCGATCATTTTCTCTGACATTCTTGTGATTCCCCAGGCTATGGGCATGACGGTGTTGATGGAAGAAGGAAAAGGCCCGCTGTTACCAAATGTGATCAAATCTCAAAACGATATTGATCAATTGAATGTGGATGTGGAAGGTGAGTTGCAATACATGTTCAAGTCACTCGCGTTGACAAAAAAGGAATTGAATGATCGTGTTCCCTTGATTGGTTTTGCAGGAGCACCCTTCACATTGTTGTGTTACATGATTGAAGGCAAAGGCAGCAAAGGTTTTGAGAAAGCAAAGGCATTTTGTTTTACGCAGCCGGAGCTGGCACACGCCCTGCTCAGCAAGATTACACAAGCTACGATCGTGTATCTCAAAGCGCAGCTCAAAGCAGGTGCAGATGTCGTTCAGGTTTTCGATAGCTGGAGCGGCATGTTAAGTCCGGATGACTTCGATCAGTTTGCAGGAAAGTATTTGTTACAGATCGCGGAAGCAGTTGCTCCCCATGGTCCTGTGATTTTATTCCCGAAAGGAAGCGCCTATGCGTTGGATTCGCTGTCGCGGAATAGTTCTGTTTCGGGAGTAGGAATAGATTGGAATATCCGTCCTGAGAAAGCAAGGCAAGAGTCGGGCGGACGAGTAACGTTGCAAGGTAACTTCGATCCGATCCGTTTGCTGATGCCGATTCCTGAATTGAAAAAGCAAGTGCATAAGATGATCAATGCATTCGGAGCACAGGCATACATCGCCAATCTGGGTCATGGCATCGTGCCTCACATTCCGGTCGATCATGCAAAAGCATTTGTTGACGCTGTAAAAGAGTACCAGGCATGAGTTCGGTCATCCGCGATCAATTTGTAAAACACATCAAGTCTTTGCAGACTGAGATTTGTGCTGCATTGGAAGAATTGGATGGCAAGGCTAAATTTATTTCCGATGAGTGGGACAGGCCCGGTGGTGGCGGGGGAACGAGCAGAGTGATTAGCAATGGAAATGTTTTTGAAAAAGGTGGTGTCAATATTTCGATCGTGCATGGTGTGCTCCCGCTATTGGCAGCGCAGCAATTGAAAGTGGATGGCAATTTATTTTTTGCCACCGGGTTGTCGTTGGTGATTCATCCTTTCAATCCCAAAGTTCCTACGGTGCACGCCAACTGGCGCTACTTTGAAGTGTATGACGAGCAGGGAAAAACAACGGACGCGTGGTTTGGGGGCGGCACTGATTTAACTCCTTATTATTTAGTGGAGGAAGACGTGATTCACTTTCATGCTACGCAGAAAAAATGCTGTGATACGTTTGATGCGAACTTCTATCCAAAGTTCAAGTTGCAGTGCGACAACTATTTCGTGAATCATCATCGCGAAGGCGAACGAAGAGGCGTGGGTGGAATTTTCTTTGATCACTGCAAGGGAAATGAAGAACATTCACTTGAATCCTGGAAAAAATTTACGGAAGCCAACGGCAAAGTTTTCTTAGATGGCTATTTGCCGATTGTGAATAAGCATAAGAACGACTCGTTTACTGCCGAAAATAAATATTGGCAGGAGATACGCAGAGGACAATATGTAGAGTTTAACTTGCTTCACGATCGCGGCACTTTGTTTGGAATAAAGACGAATGGAAGGACCGAGAGTATTTTGATGAGTCTTCCTCCGACAGTGAGGTTTGATTATAACTATCAGCCGATGGCAGGAAGTGAGGAGGAGAAATTATTGAAAGTATTGAAGCAACCGAGAGAGTGGGTGTAAATAATTGCACGTAAAGACGCTAAGTCGCCAAGAATCTCTTTGCGTACTTTGTGCCTTTCCGTGAAAAATAAATAAAGCATGATCAGACGAAACAGAATCCTAAGACAATCCGCCTCCATCCGTGCGATGGTGCAGGAGACAATTTTAAAGCCTTCCGATTTCATCCTTCCGGTGTTCATTGAAGAAGGAGAGAACGTGAAGGAAGAAATCTCAACGATGCCAGGCTACTATCGCTATTCACTTGACCTTGCCGTGAAGGAATTGCAGGAGTGCTTTGCGTTGGGAATCAAAAGCACGCTAGTATTTGTGAAGGTGAAAGATGAATTAAAAGACAACACGGGCAAGGAAGCGTTGAATGAAAACGGATTGATGCAGAGAAGTGTTCGCGCGATCAAGAAAGCAATCCCTGAAATGGTGGTAATGACAGATGTGGCGCTCGATCCATTTTCAACCTATGGTCATGATGGTATCGTGGAAGGTCAGGAAATTGTAAATGATAAAACGGTTGAGGTGCTCGCAAAGATGAGTGTGAGCCACGCAAAAGCCGGTGCCGACTTTGTTGCGCCAAGTGACATGATGGACGGCCGCATCGGTGCGATTCGTAAGGCGTTGGAGGAGGCTGGTTTTCATAAAACGGGAATCATGGCCTATTCTGCAAAGTATGCCTCTTGTTTTTACGGACCTTTCCGCGATGCATTGGATAGTGCCCCCGGTTTTGGCGACAAGAAAACATACCAGATGAATCCTGCCAACCGCATCGAAGCAATTAAGGAGACGTTGATGGATGTTGAAGAAGGCGCGGATATTGTGATGGTAAAGCCTGCACATGCTTATCTTGATATCATCCGTGAGGTGAAGAACTCAGTTCAGGTTCCTGTGAGTGCTTATCACGTGAGTGGTGAATATTCCATGATCAAGGCAGCTGCGAAAGCTGGATACTTGAATGAAGACCAGGCGATCATCGAAGTGTTAACCGGAATTAAACGAGCAGGTGCTGATTTGATTGCGACTTATTTTGCAAAGAAGGCTGTTGAACTTATTGGAAAGTAAAAAACCTATCATGTATTCGATTCAAAAAAGTAAATCATTATTCGAACGTGCTCAACAACATATTCCCGGTGGAGTTAATTCTCCGGTGCGGGCATTTAAAAGTGTAGGCGGCACTCCGTTGTTTATTAAGAAAGCGAAAGGTGCTTATCTCTATGACGAAGATGGAAATCAATACATCGATTACATCAACTCCTGGGGGCCGATGATTCTTGGCCATGCGTATCAACCTGTGGTGGATGCCATTCGCGCGAAGGTGGAAGATTCTACTTCATTTGGTGCGCCTACGGAACTTGAAATTCAAATGGCGGAGCTGATCAAGAAGATGGCTCCGAATGTTGATCTTGTCCGCATGGTGAACAGCGGCACGGAAGCGTGCATGAGTGCAATTCGTTTGGCTCGCGGATATACCGGAAGAAATAAGATCATCAAATTTGAAGGCTGCTATCACGGGCATGCAGATGCTTTCCTGGTGAAGGCCGGAAGCGGTGTGGCAACGTTGAACATTCAATCTGTTCCCGGTGTGCAAGGGCATGTGGCCGATGACACTTTGACTTGTGCCTACAATGATTTGGATGCGGTGAAGAAATTGATTGCTGAGCATCCGAACGAAATTGCATCGATCATCATTGAACCTGTTGCCGGGAACATGGGTTGTATTTTGCCGTTACCCGGATTCTTGAAGTCGCTGCGTGAATTGTGTACACAACATGGCATTGTGTTGATTTTTGATGAAGTAATGACGGGCTTTCGTTTAGCACGTGGTGGGGCACAAGAGTTGTTTAACATCGATGCGGATTTGGTTACGTTCGGAAAAATCATTGGAGGCGGAATGCCGGTAGGAGCGTTCGGTGGCAAGCGTGCCATCATGGAAAAGATTGCCCCGCTTGGTGCGGTATATCAGGCAGGAACGCTGAGTGGAAACCCTATTGCAATGACTGCTGGTTATACGTTATTAAAGGAGTTGCATGAAAATCCTTCAATCTATTCTGACCTTGAGGCAAAGACAAAAAAGATTTGCGAGGGCATTCATACTGTATTGACTAAAAAGGGAATTGCTCACCGTATCAACCAATTAGGAAGTATGATGAGTGTTCATTTCGGAGCGCATCCAGTAAATAATTTTGATGATGCGAAGGCCTGTGACAATGCGTTGTTCAATAAATTCTTTCATCACATGCTGGAGCACGGAGTTTATCTTCCGCCTTCGGCATTCGAAACGTGGTTTATCTGCAGCGCTTTAAGCGAAACGGACATTCAAAAGACGATCGAGGCCGTTGAGAAGTTTAGTTTCAAAATTTAAACTGGTATGAATTCGAAAAGTATTGGTTTTATTATTTTCTCCTTAACAATTCCCTTTTTTGGGTATAGTCAAAGTTTGATGTCAGATGATTCCATTCACGACAAAATAAAAAAGCACTTTGAAAGTATTACACCTGAATTATCCAGATATGGTGGATTGACAACTTATGGGGAGTCGCTTGCAAATTTTGAGACTAGTCAAATTAAGGAAGAAAGGGATTTGTTTGATTTGTTCTCGCAATCCAATTTAAAGACTCATCCTACTCAAAGCGAAATTTTCCTTTGCCATAATCTTCTTATTCACAGTTCGGATTTAGGTGAGAAAATGTTAGAATCTCTCAATAGGCCAACAGATGATAAGATTATTTCTGCTGGCTTAACCATTGAAATTTTATTCTCTGGACAATTTGGAGAAAATTTAGCTCTAGAGAATCTAAAATCAACCAATAAAAATTGGCAAACTAAATGGGCGGAGTATCTAAGTTCTAATGCTATTTATGAATCGTCAATTTATAGGATTGAGGAGATGATTGAGCATACAACGGATTTAGAATTAAAAAAGAACATGATTGATGCATTGATGTACATTGGCAGTCCATCCGCTATTGATTACATTAAGAAGATCATAGACAGAAACAGTAATGATGAAATTCTTGCTAAATGTATTTTTGCTTTAGCCGAACTCAATGGTTATGACGGCATAAGTTATTTGAACGACATAAAAACTTTGGGTAAGCAATCAAAAGAAGAAAAGAAATCAAGTATCGAATGGTTGAAAAAGGAAACAAGCCCCAAAAATAAGTATGGAACCGAAATTGATAGCGATTTTGGTTTTGTGGAAAGATTCGGAGATATAAAATCGCCTGTAATGAGTTGGCTTGAAGGCGAGGGCTTACTTAAAGAGAACAAGGTAAAAAATTCTGTAAGACTTACTAGAGAGAAAAAAGATCATTTGATTGAATTGTTAATTCAGGCAAAATGTTTTGGGCTTGAAGCCGTAAAGGGGACTTTATTTAAAAGTATTGAAAAATCTGATTTAACGTCTTTGTTGAAAATGAGATCAGTCTGTTACTATTCACCAAATAGTTTCACATTGGGAAGGGTTAAGACAATTGGCATAATGATTAGATGGTTGCGTAAACAAAGCTAGACCTATGCCTAACTCAATTCTTGATCTCCTCGGCAAGTACGATAAACCTATTCCTCGCTATACAAGCTATCCAACGGTGCCTTACTGGGAGCCAGAAACAATCAATGAGGTAAAGTGGAAGAGTTCTCTCGCCAAAACTTTTGAAAATGAGAAAGGAGAGTTGAGTCTCTATATTCATCTTCCCTACTGCGAGAATCTTTGCACGTTCTGCGCATGCAACAAGCGAATTACAAAAAATCACTCGGTAGAAGATCGTTACATTGCTGCGGTATTAGCTGAGTGGAAGATGTATCGCGAAGTGATGAACACCAAGCCAATCCTGCGTGAGATTCATTTAGGAGGGGGGACGCCAACATTTTTTAGTCCGACAAATCTTCAGAAAATGATTGAAGGAATTACGCAGGATGCTGTTGTTCCTGAAGATCATGAATTCAGTATTGAAGTTCACCCAAATTATACGAGGAAGGAACACCTCATCGCATTAAGCAAAGTTGGATTCAAGAGAATCAGTTTAGGCGTACAAGACTTTGATCCCGAAGTGCAGTACATCATCAATCGCATTCAGTCGTTTGAAAAGACAAAGGAGGTTGTTGATTGGGCGCGCGAACTTGGCTATGACAGTATCAACATCGACCTGGTATATGGGCTTCCATTGCAAACAGTAAAGCATGTTGAATACACGATCAGTAAAATCAGAGAGCTGATGCCTGATCGCATTGCTTTCTATTCATATGCCCATGTCCCGTGGAAAAGCAAAGGCCAGCGCAGGTATACGGAAGCTGACCTTCCGAAGGCGGACGAGAAATGGGCAATGTATAGTCGAGGCCGTGATCTTCTCATAGAGTCAGGCTTTGCAGGGATCGGCATGGACCACTTTGCTTTGCCAAACGATAAATTATGGAAGTCGTTTCATGAAGGAAAAATGCATCGCAATTTTATGGGCTACACTACTACGCAGAATAAATTGATCATAGGCTTGGGTGCATCTTCCATCAGCGATTCATGGAATGCATTCATGCAAAATGAGAAAGAAGTAGAAGCGTATGAGGAGCGCGTGGAAAAAGGGGAGCTACCGCTAACTGTTGGACATTTATTGAATGAGGAAGATGAGATGCTTCGTAAGAATATTTTGGAGTTGATGTGCACGAACCGCACTTCATTACATCGAAAAAATATTGAGCCTGCTTTTTATGATAACATCCAAAGTCAGTTAAACGAGCTTGAACGAGACGACCTTGTTAAGGTGAATGGAAACGTCATCGAAATAACATCAAGAGGCACAACATTTATCCGAAATATTTGTTCTACCCTTGACGCACGTTTGTGGCGCAAAAAAAACTCAGCAGCAACATTTAGTAAAGCAATTTAACGATGGCATCTACCGCAGTCCTCCTGGCAAACCTTGGCTCTCCTGATTCTTATGAAGTGAAGGATTTGAAAAAATACTTAGGCGAGTTTCTGATGGATGGTCGTGTGATCGATATTCCTTACCCGATTCGTTTTATGTTGGTGAAAGGAATTATAGTTCCGTTCCGTTCGCCAAAGAGTGCTGAGAAATACAAAACCATCTGGACGGAAAATGGATCTCCGCTGATTCATATTTCAAAGCAAGTTCAGAAACATTTAAATCAGCACATGAATATTCCTGTAGAACTTTGCATGCGCTACGGAAATCCAACTACGGAAACTGCTTTCGAGAAATTGATCCATGCAAATCCTGATTTGAAAGAAGTGGTGTTGGTTCCGCTTTATCCACATTATGCCATGAGCAGTTATGAGACTGCCGTTGAACACGTGAGGGAAACCTACAAGAAAAAAGGATATTCATTCAATTTAAAGGTAGTAGCGCCTTATTTTAACCATCCACGTTACATTAAAGCTCTAGCTAATAGCTTCAAGTCATTTCTTGAAAAGCCTTTTGATCACTTGTTATTCAGTTATCATGGCATTCCCGAAAGGCATGTTAAGAAAACCGATCCAACGAAGTCACATTGCTTAATGAAAGCAGATTGTTGTTCAGCAGACTCAACTGCACATCAGTTCTGTTATCGTCATCAGGTGATCACCACCACAAAACTGGTAGCGAAGGAATTGGGTCTAAAAGAAAATCAATACAGTTTTTCATTTCAATCGCGCCTCGGTGCCGATGCATGGTTGAAACCAAATAGCGCTGATCTCTTTGCGCAATTTCCTAAGCAAGGAATCAAAAAACTGGTAGTTGCTTGTCCTGCTTTTGTGAGCGATTGCCTTGAGACATTGGAAGAAATTCACGTGGAGGGAAAAGAAACATTTGTGGAAAATGGAGGAGAGGAATACTCCGTGATTCCCTGTTTGAACGAGCGCGCAGATTGGATAGACACAATCGCTCAACTCGTGCGGGAGACTTCTGATTCACTTCAACCGGTAATCGCATAATATGTATCTGTATATAAAAGCCCTTCACATTATTTTTGTTGTCACTTGGTTTGCCGGGCTTTTTTATATTGTTCGCCTATTTATTTACAATCGTGAGGCTCAAGACAAGCCTGAGGCAGAGCGAAAAATTCTTCAGCCTCAATTTGAAATCATGATCAAGCGCCTGTGGCTCGGTATTACTTGGCCTTCCTGTGTTTTGACTGTAGTTTTTGGAACATGGCTTGTAAACATGTTAGGCGATGTTCCGACCTGGCTATTGATTAAACTAGGGTTCGTGGCTGGTCTTCTTTTGTATCACCTGTCGCTGCAGACCATTTATAATCAGCAGCGGGCAGGAATATTCAAATATTCGTCTCAGCAACTTCGTATATGGAATGAGGTAGCTACTATTTTTTTAGTGGCCATTGTAATGCTTGTGGTCGTTAAAACGAGCTTGAGCGTATTGTGGAGTCTTGTAGGCCTTGCTGGATTTGTTTTTATCCTGATGGCAGCCATAAAGATTTATAAATCAATCAGAGCAAAATAAACTTCCTAATTTCCATTCGGGAGAATCACATCAAATTGTGTGAATTGATTTTCATTGTGAACCAATTGAATGGTGCCATTTAATTTAGCGACACATTGCTTTACAATATATAGTCCCAAGCCTATATTTTTATGTTCAAGGGCTGCATTTGAAAACATCTGAAACAAATGTTTGTGATCTGTTTCGCGAATGCCGATGCCATTGTCTATGAATGAAATCTGAATTCCATTTTCTTTGTGCTTGACGCGCAATTCAATCAATTTATTATGTTCATCTGATTTCTTCTGAAACTTCACTGCATTTTCTACCATATTGATGAAAATAGTTTCTATTAACAGTGAGTCTGAAACAAATGAAACATTATCAATCTCATATTTGAAATTTATTTCACTAAACCCTTCGAGGTTTTTCGATCGGCTCTTTGCGACCTCCATTATTTTTTGAAAATCAATGGCTTCTTTTTTCAAATCGAGAGAATTGATTTCGCTTACGATACGAAGCCGGTCAAACAGATCGCTTAAATTTTTGGCAGAGTCATTAAGCCTTACCAGGTATTCTCTGGCTGTGGGGTCGGTTACGTCC
>CAZNCO010000059.1:0-12722 GCA_964571345.1 uncultured Ohtaekwangia sp. | reverse complement strand
GCGCTACTGGCTATCACCGATGTGGAGGTGCTGAAAATGTTATTGGAAGAAAATCCAACAGATAAAGAAGTTGCTTTAGCACTGGCGGTTGCATTGGGAAAGAATTCCTATTCGTCTGCAGATCTTCATTTGTTGGATTCGATCTCGGCAATTCACAGTTTTATTGCAAAAGATTTTATCGTTAACAGCGCTCCCGTTTCTGTTTTTAAACGCAACTATAAAGTTGCTTTACTACTTCCATTTATGGCAGGCTCACTTGATCCCACGCCAGGAAAGAAAAAAACTCAAGTTGTTCTGGATTTGTATCAAGGGATGAAACTGGCAGCCGACACTTTATTGCAGCAAGGTATTTTTGTTGAATTGCTTGCCTATGATACCGATCATGATCTCTCCGTTATTAAGGAGCTATTGAGGAAAGAGGAACTCAAGGGGGTTGATTTGATTGTAGGGCCACTTCTTTCAGAAGATGCTGGGCCCGTTCAGGAATTTTCCCAAAAAAATAAAATTAACCTTGTCGTAAATCCTGTCTCAGGGAATTCAGATTTCTTAGGCGAGAACCCGTTCGCATTTTTATTTCAACCCACCAGCGCCACCATTGGTATCAAATCGGCCGAGTTTTTGAATTCAAAAACATTCAATAAGAACTGTTATGTGTACTATGGAGATACACAAAAAGATTCTGTGGCCGCTGCAAACTTTACAAAGCGAGCAGCAGAAGTAGGTTTGAAGATTTTGAAGTCAGAAAAAGTGAATTCTGAAACTTCTATAAAAATCGTAAATGTACTTGCAGAAGTGAAAGAATACGATGAATGGAAAAAAGCAAAAGAGTTTACAATTAAACGCGATAGTATCGGAAGCATCTTTGTTGCGTCAGATAATCCTTTGATCTATACCAAAGTGATAAATAGCGTGGAGACTCGTGGAGATTCTACGATGGTCATTGGAAGTGAAGGTTGGCTGGAGGATACGTCTATTGATCTTGAAAAATTGGAACGGATGAGAATATTTTTTTCGGCACCCAATTTTTCAGATGTTAATGGAGTTGCGTATTCTGACTTCCGAAAAAAATACGTTTCATACCATGGTGTTTTGCCTACGCCTTATGCTCAAAAGGGTTTCGAATTTATGATGGTGATGGGAAGGGCTTTCAAACAGTATGGAAACTATTTTCAAGCTGGGCTTCAAATGGATGGTGTCAGTGGTTTTCTTACGAAGGGTTATAAAATGCAGCCTGGAAAAGACAATGGGTTGGTTACGTTCATCTCTTTTAAGAGAGGTCTTTTAGCAGATTGAGATCGGTTTGACTTGCTTTTTTAGCCAAAATGGCAGAAATACTTACAATTAAAGCGTTACTCACAGTGGTTTTATTTAACTTTCCGAATTAATGGTAGTTCCCTTTTAGTTGATTTAAGGAATTCATTGTCAATGAAAATGAGAAGAACAGTCCTGATCATATTTTTTAGCCTGCTAGTTGGGAGCGCCTGGTCGCAAGCGCAAACTCAAAAGGAAAAACAATCTGTAACCTTTGAGCAGCTTTATGACGAGCCGTTTTCAATCAATAAATTTTTTATTGGTTTCCAGCCACTCTATGGCGAAGTTTTTGGAACTAACCCTAATGCTGGCTTTGGTATTGAGGCAAGCTATTACTACAAGGATAAGTTTGATGTAAAAGCGAGTATCCGTATGCCTTGGGGCGGTCAGTTTTTTGACGGGGCAAGACAATTGGCGAATGAGGATTACAATGCAAAATACTTTAGCAAACCAGTTCCGTTTGGGTACTATGAATTAGGCGGAACATATCACATCAAAGATTTTGACCAAGAGTCAAAAACCAAAATGGTGTTGTATAAGAAGAGCTTCAAAGGCGATCGTTGGGCCAGCACTGTTCCGCTGCATGCTGAGATTCCTTGTAAAGTGAGAAAGATATACGGTGCACGTTTAGGCGGAATACTTTGGAACAGCACCACAGATTTGAGCCGGGCCTTGAGTGCGCAAGGTTTAACCAACGCAGACCTAACCAATGCGGCAGGGCAGGGGTTACCCGATACATTTACAGATTTAAATGGCCAAAGCAGAACCTTCAATGTGTTTGGAAATATTCATTCATTTGATATTTATGCAGGTGGGTCTTTAGCATGGATTAGAAATATTGCTGTTAGTTTTGATAAGTATGACGAAGGTGTAGACGATGGAATTATGACCGTCTTCTTTGATATTATTTTTGCACCATCGTTTACGCTTGATCCCGTTAAATACCAATCCGAGCAATACACCACCAGTGCTTTGAAAGCAAGCTCCTTTGGTGTGCGTGCAGGCATTGACGGAAAATTTAACCGCACGCTCAGTTGGTCATACGGAGGCGAGATTGGTTTGAGACCAAGCCTTGAAGGAAAGGGATTTTATGCAATGTTTAAAATTGCATTCCCGCTTTACAGCACAAACCTCGATTACAAAGTGGAATCCTTCGGAAAATAAAAGTGATGCAGGATATCCTGATCACTCATATCAAAGGATTAGTTCAGGCACGCCTGCAATCGCCTAAATTTATTTCTGGCTCGGCTATGGCAATTCTGCCGGTGTTGCCCGACTCTTATCTTTTTATTTCTAATGGCCTGATCTCTGCTTTCGGGGCAATGAGTGAATTAAATGTCAGCCATTATCACTCCGCAACTTTGATAGATGCGACTGGCTGTTTTGTTTTTCCATCCTTTGTCGATTCTCACACACATCTCGTATTTGCAGCAAGTCGTGAAGAAGAATTTGTGATGAAGATTAAGGGAATGAGCTACCAGGAGATTGCAGCAAAAGGTGGAGGCATTCTTAACTCAGCAAAGAAATTGCAAGCTACCTCAGAAGATGAACTTTTTGAAAGTGCTGTTAAGCGAGCCAGTGAAATCATATTACTAGGTACCGGTGCTGTTGAAATTAAAAGTGGTTATGGCCTCACCGTGAAGGATGAATTAAAAATGCTGCGTGTAGCCAGGCGTATTGGTAGTGAAACTCCGCTTACTGTGCGAACAACCTTTTTGGGCGCTCATGCAGTTCCGTCAGGATTTAAGAAGGAGGATTACCTAAAATTGGTGTTGGAAGAAATGATTCCCGCTGTGGCCGAAGAAAGACTTGCCGACTACATTGATGTTTTTTGTGAAGATGGTTTTTTCTCGCAAGATGAAACGGGGCGAATTGTAACAGCGGGAATGAAATTTGGGATGAAGCCACGCATTCATGCTAATCAGTTGGGGAGATCGGGGGGCGTGCAGGTTGGAGTGCGCACCAAGGCACTCAGTGTTGATCATCTTGAGAATATCGGAGAAGAAGAAATTGAGTTGTTAAAAAACTCTTCAACGATGCCTACCGCATTGCCTGGCGCAGCTTTCTTTTTGAATTTATCTTTTCCTCCTGCAAAGAAGATGATTGAGGCTGGGCTGCCGCTTGCAATTGCAAGCGACTATAACCCAGGAAGTTCGCCAAGTGGCAACATGCAGCTAATGCTTTCGCTGGCATGCGTGAAAATGAAAATGACGCCCGAGGAAGTGATTAACGCGAGCACAATCAATACGGCATACACGCTGGAGCTTTTAGATTCACTCGGCTCAATTACCCCAGGTAAAATCGCGAATATCTTTATTACGAAGCCCATGCCTTCATACGCGTATCTGCCCTATCACTTTGGAAATAACATGGTAGACAAAGTTATACTAAACGGAAAATTAGTTTGAATCGAACTATGGAATTGACAGAAATTATAAAACCACTTTTTCGCGATGTACCCGATTTTCCGCGCGAGGGAATTATTTTCAAAGACATTACTCCATTACTCGCAAACCCTGCAGCACGCGAATCAGTGGTTCGCGAAATCACTGTCCATTTTGTCAATAAAGGCATCGAGGCTGTGGCGGCCGTGGAGGCGCGTGGATTTATTTTTGGATCACTACTAGCAAGTGCTTTAAAGGTCCCATTTATTCCCGTGCGCAAAGCCGGCAAACTTCCCTACAAGAAAATCTCGGAAGAATATTCGCTTGAATATGGAAATGCCAGCATTGAGATACACGAGGATGCAATTACAAAAGGACAGCATGTATTGATTCATGACGATTTGTTGGCAACCGGAGGGACAGCATCCGCTGCAGGAAACTTGGTTAAGAAGTTGGGAGGCATTGTTGCCGGATATTCATTTGTTATAAATCTATCATTTTTGCCGGGCGAGCAATTGTTAAAAGACAAGTTTGGAGTGCAGCCTCATTATTTGATGAAGTTTTAACATTTTCGCAACATTCATAAACCATTCGGTGTTAAAGGGAAAGAAATGGAAGAGCTGATTAAAATACCAATGTTCCCCTTGTCGATTTTTCCCTTGCCGGGAGAACTGGTTCCTCTGCATATTTTTGAACCCAGATATCGACAGTTGTTAACGGATGCAGAGACAAAAGATATCTCGTTTGGAATTTACTTCACACACGTATCAAACACAGAAAAAATAGGTTCCCTGGTAAAGTTGGAAAGTGTTATTAAAAGGTATGAGACGGGTGAGTCTGACATTATTGTAAAATGTATTGATCTATTTTATCTAAACAGGTTATTCCGGAATTTTAAAGATAAGCTTTACCCTGGCGGTGAAGTCAAATTCTGCAATATAAGTAACCAGAGCGAACCAACTTTGACGTTAATAAATGTTTACGAGAATTATCTAAGCCACTTAAAGATTCATCCAAAAGAGCAGATCCCTTCTTTATATCAAATTGCAAATGATTTGAATCTTGATTTTGACGAACGCCTTCGCTTTGTAAAATATAATCAGGAAAGAAAAGAACATTTCCTTTTGGCTCAACTTCGCTATCAATCTCAGCTGCTTTTACAAGCGGAAAAAGCAAAGGATGTCTTTCATTTGAATTAAGCAGTTTTTTTCTCCATTACTAGCTTTGGGTATTTTGTAAAATCGATTTTTACTTTTGATTTTTAATAAATCTTTTTTCTTTGTGGCCTCGTTCACAAGCAACTTTAATTTTTTTTCAAGTAAAAATTATTTTAAGGTTAATTAACAAAGCGCTTGCAACAAAGTGCTTCTGTGGTGCGTCATAGAATAAAAAAAATTCTATGAAAAAAATAATTGTGATTTTGTTAGGTGTACTTTTTTGTACACATGTGTTCGCAAATGGGAAGATCGAACTAAAAAAAACGACAGGTTCATCTTCTGCGGTAGTAAAGTCCGCGGGCTCTAAGATTGTAAAGTTGTTTTATAAGTCTGAGTCTGTTGGCACCGTTGAGGTTTCCATTTCAAATAGTAATGGACAGCTGGTATTTAAGGAAAACGTTTCAGGCACTAAAGGTTTTGTGCGTCCTTACAATTTCGAATCTTTACCAGAAGGTGAATATACTATAACATTAGTTGATACCTACGGAAAAATGGTGGAGAAAGTAGTCCATGCTAATCTGAATATTCAGAAGTTGATCGATGTAAGGAAATTGCCAGACGCAGATAAGTATCTTTTAACTATCGCATCGAAGAATAAGGACAAGGTGACTTTGATAATTTCGGACGGAGATGATAATCCCGTATATCAAGAGACTATAACCGTTGAAGGCGAGTTCGGCAAAGTATACAATGTTAAGAATCTTAAAAAATTTTCAATTGATCTGATTGATAGCAATGGTATTTTGAAAAACGTAAAGTATTGAGTTTTTAACTCGGTTTTTTGAAAAAAAGCGCTCTCACCGAGAGCGCTTTTTTTATTACACATTTTGCAAACGATGGCAGATAAACTTTATTAAAAAATAATAAGATTGTGTCTCTTTTAAATCGATTTTGAGGGTGCTTGTTGCGCTTAATATTTCGCAAACGATTTTCTCTTTTAAAAATCAAGTTTACTTACAACTTCCAGCCATGCGCGATGGATGCCCGTACATTTGCATCAGAGTTCAGGACAAAAGTGCCGAACCAACTAAAACAAGAATCAAATAATTAAAAACTAAAAATTATGAAAATGAAAAATGCAATTCTCGCATCCTTGGTTGTATTGACGAGTACTTTTGCTTTTGCGGCAGATCCCTCATCAAAGTTTGCTGTAGTAGCTTCTAAAGAGTCAAGCGTATTCAAAGTTATCTACGAAGGTTCAAGTGTTGGTAATGTATTGTTGACCATTTACAATGAAGATGGTTCTATTGTTTACACCGAGACGATTAAGGGTATTGAAAAATTTATTCGTCCAATCAACTTTGATGGCATGATTGCAGGTGAATACAATATTGAGATCAGCGATGCTAATGGAAAACAAGCACAGCGGGTTTCGGTCGGAAGCACTGTTAACTTCAAGAAAAGAAGTGCAGTGAAAGGCGCCCATGTTGCAAAGGTTGGCTCTGAAAGCAAGTACCTTGTTTCAATTTCAAATAATGGTGCTGATGAAGTGAGTGTTCGCATCCTGGATGGAGACAGCAATGTGATTTTTTCCGAAAAGATTTCTGCTGCGGGCGATTTTGCAAAGGTTTACAATTTGAAACAAATAATTGGTAACCCTACTTTTGAAATCACCAGCAACGATGGTTATGCAAGAATTGTAAAGTAATTAGGTAGTAAAACAGAAAGGGAAATCCCCGGCTTTGGTCGGGGATTTTTGTTTTTATTGTATTACATATTTCTGCGGTATTGCCCGCCCACTTCAAACAGCGCTCTTGTAATTTGTCCCAGTGAACAAACTTTGCAAGCTTCCATCAATTCTTCAAAGATGTTTTTATTTTGGATGGCTGCTTGTTGCACTTTCTCCAAGGCCTCCAAGGATTGCTTTTCGAAATGTGATTGAAGGTTGCGTAACATTTTGATTTGATATTCCTTTTCTTCAGTAGTCGCGCGAATTACTTCCTGCGGGATAACTGTTGGGGAGCCCTTTGAGCTTAGGAATGTATTTACTCCCACAATGGGGTATTCTCCGGTGTGTTTTAATGTTTCGTAGTACAAACTTTCTTCTTGGATTTTTCCACGCTGATACATGGTCTCCATCGCGCCAAGCACTCCACCTCTCTCGGTGATGCGATCAAATTCAGAGAGAACAGCTTCTTCCACCAGGTCCGTCAATTCTTCGATTATGAATGAACCTTGCAGAGGATTTTCATTTTTGGCAAGACCAAGCTCTTTATTAATAATAAGCTGGATAGCCATTGCTCTTCTTACAGACTCTTCAGTTGGAGTTGTAATTGCTTCGTCATACGCATTTGTGTGAAGAGAATTACAATTGTCATAGATCGCATACAATGCCTGAAGCGTTGTGCGGATGTCATTGAAGTCAATTTCTTGCGCGTGCAAAGAGCGTCCCGAAGTTTGAATGTGATACTTCAGCATCTGGCTTCGTGCATTGGCTCCGTATTTTTCTTTCATGGCTTTCGCCCAGATTCTTCTTGCCACACGACCAATCACCGCGTATTCTGGATCTACACCGTTGCTAAAAAAGAAAGAAAGGTTTGGTGCGAATGCATTGATGTCCATTCCCCGGCTCAGATAATATTCCACGTAAGTGAAACCGTTAGCTAACGTGAAAGCCAATTGCGTAATAGGATTTGCACCAGCTTCTGCGATGTGATAACCAGAGATGGAGACAGAATAGAAGTTCCGCACATTCTTCTCAATAAAATAAGACTGTACATCTCCCATCAGGCGCAGAGCAAACTCGGTAGAGAAGATACATGTATTTTGCGCCTGGTCTTCTTTGAGAATATCTGCCTGCACCGTGCCGCGAACTTGCGAGAGTGTTTCTGTTTTTATTTTTTCATAAACATCTTTTGGCAAGACTTGATCACCGCTGACACCAAGAAGCATCAATCCAAGTCCATCATTTCCTTTTGGCAAAGCGCCTTGATAAGATGGTCTTGTCTCAGGTTTGTTTCTGTAAAGTGATTTGATTTTCTCTTCAACTTCTTTTTTTAGCCCGTTCTTACGAATATAGATTTCGCATTGCTGATCGATGGCTGCGTTCATAAAATATCCGAGCAACATGGGAGCGGGGCCGTTGATCGTCATCGATACGGATGTTTTGGGATCAGCAAGATTAAAACCGCTATACAATTTCTTAGCATCGTCCAGGCAGCAGATGCTTACTCCCGAGTTGCCGATTTTGCCGTAAATGTCCGGACGGTAATCCGGATTGTTACCATAAAGTGTCACCGAGTCAAAAGCCGTTGACAATCTCTTCGCTGGCATGGTAAGACTTACGTAATGAAAGCGTCTGTTAGTTCGCTCAGGCCCACCTTCGCCAGCGAACATGCGGGTTGGGTCTTCACCTTCGCGCTTGAAAGGATAGATGCCTGCTGTGTAAGGGAACTCTCCTGGCACATTTTCCTGAAGTTGCCACTTTAATAAGTCCCCCCAAGCTTCATATCGAGGAAGAGATATTTTTGGAATTTGCAAATGCGACAGAGATTCAGAATGAGTTTGAATTCCGATTTCTTTATCGCGTACCTTAAATTTGAAAACTGGCTCGCGATAGCTTTTAAATTTTTCTTTCCAAAGCTCTATCATTCTCCAGTTTTTCGGATCAAGATTTAGCTTTATACGATCAAACTCCGCGTGTAAAACTTTGATTATTTCCTTGTCAGAATCTTTTAGTGAAGAAATCGTTTTGTCAATGGAGTATAATTTCTGTGCTGTTTCAGCTTGTTCGTTCACCCACTGATCATACTTGCGGTTGTTTTCAGAAATCTCGCTTAAGTAGCGTGTGCGATGAGGAGGTATTACAAAGACTTTCTCCGACATTTCGCGAGTAATCGTGAAACTTGATTTTAAATTAGCACCGGTTTTTTCAGAAATCTTATCAATGAGATGTTTGTACAATTGGTTTGTGCCTGGATCATTAAACTGTGATGCGATTGTTCCAAATACCGGCATGTCATCTGGTTTTTTATCCCAGAGGTTGTGATTGCGCTGATATTGTTTTTTCACATCACGCAAAGCATCGAGCGCACCGCGCTTGTCAAATTTGTTTAGTGCAATCACATCGGCAAAGTCGAGCATGTCTATTTTTTCCAATTGGGTCGCAGCACCATATTCTGGTGTCATCACATACAGCGATACATCGCTATGATCAAGTATTTCAGTATCTGATTGACCAATGCCCGAAGTTTCCAGGATAATTAAATCATATCCTGCGGCTTTCAGCACCTGAATAGCTTCTTTCACATAAGCAGAAAGGGCAAGGTTGGATTGGCGAGTAGCCAACGACCGCATGAACACCCGTGGATTATTGATTGCATTCATGCGAATGCGATCTCCAAGCAACGCGCCACCCGTTTTGCGCTTGGAGGGATCGACCGAAATCAATCCGATATTCTTGTCTTTAAAATCAATAAGAAATCTTCTTACGATCTCATCTACCATCGAAGATTTCCCGGCTCCGCCAGTACCTGTGATGCCGAGTACAGGAATCTTCTTTTTATCCGCAAGCTTATTAATATGGTCAAATGCCTTGTAATGCTTTTCGCGATAATTCTCCGCTGCCGTAATTAATCTTGCAATGGCAACCGGATTTTTTTCTTCCAATAGCTCAATTTCATTGTCGATGTTCTCTCCCAATGGATAGTCACTTTTCTCAACCAAGTCATTTATCATTCCCTGCAACCCCATTGAACGGCCATCGTCAGGTGAATAAATCCTGGTTATTCCATGATCCATCAGTTCTTTAATTTCTTCTGGCAGGATTACACCACCGCCTCCCCCGAATATCTTGATATGACCAGCGCCTTTTTGCTGCAGCAGGTCGTACATATATTTAAAATATTCATTGTGACCGCCTTGATAGCTGGTCATCGCAATTGCTTGGGCATCTTCCTGAATGGCAGTGTTTACAACCTCTTCCACGCTTCTATCATGGCCCAAGTGAATTACTTCACATCCAGTGGCCTGAATAATCCTGCGCATAATATTAATGGCAGCATCATGACCATCAAATAAACTGGCCGCAGTTACTATCCGGATTTTGTTTTTAGGCCTGTAAGAATCTGATTTATGAACGAAAGGCGAGGATTTTTCCTCTGAGCTAGCTGTTTTAGTTTCCATTTTAAATCGAAACCCAAAGATAACGATTGAGGACACCCTATCAAACGTTTGTCTAATGGTATCGAAACTCAAAAAAACATGTCAGAATAAGATCTTTTGTTAAAAAAAGATTAGAAGGTGTTTGTAAACAGTAAAAAACATTGTCTACTTTTAGAAACCTTATTTTTAACTTAAACCTAAACCTATGAGGAAAGTTTTACTTTTATTCTGCATGGCTTTGGTGTTTGCGCATACTATTATGGCGCAAGACCGGGCAGTAACAGGAAAGGTGACATCTGCTGAGGATGGCTCACCCTTGCCTGGAGTGAACGTTGTTGTTAAAGGAACAACGAATGGTACCGTAACGGATGCTGATGGAAATTACAAATTGAATGCACCTGCGAGCGGTGCAGTACTTGTTTTTTCATTCATCGGTATGCAAACCCTCGAAATCGAGGTGGGAGAAAGAGCGATTGTGGATGCTCAGTTGGCCAATGACGTGAAGCAGCTTTCTGAAGTCATTGTTACCGCGCTTGGCGTGAAACAGGACCGCGACAAGTTTGCTTCCTCGGTATCGACAGTCCAAGGAACAAACGTTGCGAGATCTGGAGAGACTGGAGTGCTGCAGGGACTCTCAGGAAAAACAGCTGGTGTTCTTGTTACCCGAAGCGGAGGTGATCCAGGTGCAGGAGCGTATATTCAAATACGCGGCCAGAATACCATTAACGGTAATGCTCAACCATTATTTATTGTAGATGGAGTTCCTGTTAGTAACTCGAACGAATATGGATTAACTGGTGCGGCTAACTCGATTAACGCACAATCCCGTATTAATGATATAAACCCTGATGATATAGCTTCAATGGAAGTTTTGAAGGGAGCTTCAGCAGCAGCCCTGTGGGGAACTCGCGCAGCTAATGGTGTAGTGATCATCACAACCAAGCGTGGTTCAGACACGAAAGGAAAAGTTGATATTGAATTCAAGTCAACAGTATCTTTTGACGAGGTGAACAAGATGCATGATCTCCAGACCAAGTTCGGTGGTGGAACTTATGGTCGATATATTCAAGGAAATAGAGAGAGCTGGGGTGATAAGATTTCAGATCGTACAGGCGGTCCAGATAATTTTATTACTGATCCAACTGCCCCAGGCTATGGGGGATTCGTAACGTTCCCTGATGGCACCAAGCGTTATGCAATTGCATCTGGCTCGGGAGCATCGGCTGGAAGTCCAAATTGGGATGGAACAGGAGCAGCAGCCCATGGAGGAAAAAATTCAACTCAAACCTGGGATCATAGATATGATGCATTCCAAACAGGTCATTACAATGACAATAACCTAACGTTGAAGGGAGGAAATGCTCGAACAAATTTCTTGGTTAGTTATTCTAATCTAGCCCAACAAGGAGTTGTTAAGAGTTTTAGTGATTATTATAGAAACTCGGCCAGGGTTAACGTAACTAGTCAAGTGACGGACTGGTTCAAGGTATCGGCTTCAACAGCTTATATTTCTACGTATTCAACGCGTGCTCAGTCTGGCGACAACGTGGATGGTTTGATGCTGGGAGGTTTGAGGACTTCCCCCGATTTTGATAACAATTATTATACGGGTGATTACACCGATAAGACAGGATTTATTTATCCTAATACGCATGTGTCATTCCGCAACCCCCTAGGAAAGCCGGGTAGCCCGAAATATTCCAATCCTTTGTGGAATATCCATAACAACAAGAATACCACGGATGTGTCAAGAATTGTTGGTAATATCGAATTATCGGCTGATCCCACATCTTGGTTGAATATTACTGGCCGTGTGGGTATTGATAATTTTACAGATCATAATAATGAGAAATTTCCTCTTTATTCGGCTTCTTATCCGGCAGGATTTTATCAGCAAAATATAACTACAGAAAACCAGTTTAATACTGATTTTTTTGCTCGGGCTACCAAGCAATTCAGTAACAATTTTAGCTTGATATTTATGGCGGGCGTGAACTACAATGACAGATATCGTACAACTGATCACGCGCAGATCACTTCATTTACAATTCCGGATGCGCCAGCCAATTTGAATAACGGTTTGAACTCAAATTTGCAAGCTTATAACTACAAGCAGCATATCAGAACCTATGCCTACTATGCATCAGCGGATTTAGCAGCTTTTGATCAATTATTTGTGACCTTGACCGGAAGACAAGAATACGCGTCAAGTTTTGCGGGTGGATTCTTTTTCCCTTCAGCAGCAGTGGGATGGCAGTTTACAAAGCTGGACGCTTTAAGGGACAATTCAGTTCTGAGCTTTGGTAAGTTGCGTTTGACTTGGGGACAGGTGGGTATTCAGCCGCAACCTTATCAAAACTTAACATATGCGGGGCCTTCAGTTTATTATGATAGTTATGCTTATGGAATTCAAGCTTCAAGTAGTGTTTATGGAACGGGCGGGTTCACCCAGAGTGGTACAGCAGGAAATCCTAACCTTACCCCTGAAAGGAAAACAGAGACTGAAGTTGGTGTAGATCTTCGTTTTTTGAACAATAGACTATCTTTCTCAGCAACAGCATATACGAACCAAACTAAGGATGTAGTTCTTGGTTTGAATTTGTCACAACCAGCTGGTTTTAATAATCAACCTCGTAACGCAGCCATACTTGAGAACAAGGGTTTGGAGATTGAAATGGGCTATGATGTAATTAAGAAAGGTAATTTC
>CAZNCO010000058.1:0-12786 GCA_964571345.1 uncultured Ohtaekwangia sp. | reverse complement strand
CCTTTTATCTCTCCTGGTGCTTCTTCCGGCTCTTCTTTTGGCACAAAATAAGCCGGGCACACGTCTAATTATAAAGAAAGCAAATGGCCCCATTAAACTGGATGGAATATTAGATGAACAAGATTGGCTTGAAGCCGATGTCGCAAAAGACTGGTATTTAAACTATCCAACCGATACTGCGTTGGCTCCAAAGCAAACGGAAGCGCGGCTTACATTCAATGAACATTTTTTCTATGTGTCGTTTGTTTGCCATGACGATGAATCGCGCGACATGATCAACTCCCTTCGCAGAGATTTCGACTATGAAAAAAATGACAACGTTGGCTTCAACATCGGCCCTTACAACGACCGAATCAATGGGTTCTTCTTTGTGATAACTCCGAGGGGTGTGCAAATGGAGGGCACCATCTCAGGTGGTGGCACCGCAGACGATTCCTTTGGCATCAGTTGGGATAATAAATGGTATTCCAAAGTGGTTCGTTATAAAGACAAATGGATCGCTGAAATTGCCATTCCATTCAAAAGCTTCCGTTACAAAAGCAATCTGAAAGAATGGAACATTGCATTCGACCGCTCTGACAAAAAACGCAATCATAAATCATCCTGGATTCATACACCTATTCAATACGTGACAGGATCGTTTGCTTATTCAGGACAACTGATTTGGCAAGATCCAATACCTCCCGCTCATACAAACGTGAGCTTGATTCCATTTATCGCGGGTAACACATCAACGGATAATGAAGTAAAGCCGTCTGTGAATTCTTCAGCGATAACTGCAGGCTTAGATGCAAAGGTGGCCGTAACGCCTGCATTGAATTTAGATTTGACAATTAACCCTGACTTCTCGCAGGTAGAAGTTGACCAACAAGTAATCAACCTTACACGCTTCGAATTTAAATTTCCTGAAAAGCGCCAATTCTTTTTAGAGAATAGCGACTTATTTGACAAAGCAGGGTTTCCTGAATCGCGCGTATTTTTTTCAAGACGAATCGGGCTGATCAAAAATAAGGACGGGCTTTACCAACGCACCCCAATCGCTTATGGTGCACGACTAAGCGGATCACTCAACAAAAAATGGAGGCTGAGTGTGATGAATATGCAGACGAAAGAAAATCTGGAACTCGGATTGCCCGTGCAGAATTACTCCGTAGCCACCATTCAGCGTAACTTCTGGCATCAATCCAACATATCTATTACCTATGTAGATAAGGAGACGCTTGGCGTAGGCGCGGGTGATTCCGTAAAATATTTTCACGAAGGTGTTTTTCAGCAAGACGTTTTGAATGGGAAGCCTAACCTTATTCGGAATACATACAACCGCGTGATCGATGCAGATATTGAATCGTATAGTCGCGACAACAAATGGTACTCCAGCCTTTTCTTTGCAAAATCATTTGATGACTTTAGCACCAATCAGACTACTTCGGGGGGATCTTTTCTTCAATACAACAAGCGCCACATCACAGCCATGATTGGCAATAGCTACATCGGAAAGAATTACAATTCGGAAGCCGGGTATGTGCCAAGTCACGGTGTTTACCCGGGGCAGCTGAATTATTTTACGAGCGCCAATTTCAGAATCTATCCGAAGAAAACAATTGTGTACATGGGGCCACAGGTTTCCTTTAACCACACGTATATACCCGGAGGTGTGCTCACTGATCGTCAGTACAACCTTGCTTACAATTTTAATTTTACAAACACTGCTGCGCTCCTCGTATCGTACAACTATATCTACTCACGGTTAACAAATAATTTTAACCCTTTGGATGGGACAAAGTTTACCAACTTCCTGATCGGAGAAGAATATACATGGCAAACCGTGTCAGCATCATTTCAAAGCAACACCCGAAAAATTGTAAACTTCACTTCCCAGGCAGTACTGGGCGGATTTTACAACGGCAGTTATTTTGATATCAAAGGACAAATAAACTACCGGTATCAACCGTATGGAAACGTGGCCTTGCAATTCGACTACAACGATGTTCGTTTGCCCGACAACTATGGTAAAGAAAAACTTTTCCTTATTGGTCCTCGCTTTGACGTAACGTTTACCGATAAAATATTTCTTACTACATACGTTCAGTACAACACGCTGCTCGACAACATGAATCTGAATACGCGCTTTCAATGGCGGTACAAACCCGCGTCTGACTTTTTTATCGTATACACGGAAAACTATTTACCGGAGACGTTCTTCAGCAAAAACCGCGCACTTGTTTTTAAATTTACTTATTGGTTGAACATCTAAGCTTAAAAAATGCAAACCGGTGGAACCAATCTGCCCCAACTTCTCAAAACATTAAAGCCTGAGCTACATGCAGGTAAATACGTTTTTTGTACTGTTAATAATCTTCCCAAAATTGCTTCATCGGAATGGATCATGCAATTCCAAGAAGCAGAAGGCTACACGATAATCATACGAAAAGAAACAGCTGACCAACTTGGTCTCCCCTACTCTTTCACGGCTGCCTGGATAACCTTAACCGTTCATTCTGCTCTTGAGGCTTTGGGGCTTACTGCCGCTTTCTCCAAAGCTCTTTCCGAGAAAGGAATCAGTTGCAATGTAGTTGCCGCTTATTACCACGATCATCTTTTTGTGGATAGAAAGGATGCTGAAAGGGCAATGGAAATTCTAAGCAGGCTTTCTAAATAAAATTCGAAAGCATTTAGCGCACAATAGAACCCATCGTAAAATCTTTCGTTATTACTTCTTAATTTAAGAAAGTAATAATAGCTTTATAGAATGGTGACACGGCCGCCACTTTAAAATAACTTATTAACAAAATGAAAGGGTACATCGGAGAATTTGAAGAGCTTGTCCTCCTCACCATTGCAAGTCTGGGTGAGGACGCTTATGGAGTAAGCATCAAAGAAAGCATTGAAAAACGAAGCAATCGCGAAGTGAGTATAGGAGCCTTGCATTCTACCATCACCCGGTTGGAAGAAAAAAAATATGTGAAGTCGTGGCTGGGCGAGCCCACGCAGGAACGTGGCGGCAGACGCAAACGCTACTTTGAACTCACACACCAGGGAAAAGTGGCACTTCATGAAATCAAGCAATTGCGCGATGAACTTTGGAGCCAATCAAAAGCCGCACTTTCGCTTGCTAAATGAAGCCGAAGCCTCCTCATCTTGCCGATAAGCTCTTTGAGTGGTACTGTGATCGCGCAGCCGTTGAAGATCTGCATGGCGATATGGAAGAGCTTTTCTATCATAATCTAACTCGCATGCCGGCACGAAAAGCAAAACTAAAATACTGGCAACAGGTGCTTTCGCTCATGCTCTCCTATGCGATCAAAAAAAGAAAGAAAGATTCTGCCTATCCACCTGAATTCTATTCACCAAACAATGTTGCTATGGTCACACATTACCTGAAGATTGGGTTTCGAAACCTGAAAAGAAACAAAGGATTTTCGATCATTAATATTTTAGGATTATCGCTGGGCATCAGCAGTTGTGTATTGCTTTTATTCTTTGTTCAGGATGAGCTTTCATTCGAGCAGCATTTTAAAGATTCAGAAAGGATTTACCGATTGGTTTCAACCATGCGCTCACCCGATGGTAAAGAATTCACCATTCCACGCTCCTCACCTCCGGTTGGCCCAACAATGCTAAATGAATTGCCCGAAATTGAATCCGTAACCCGCGTGGTGAAGGATCTGAGTGTAGAAGAGGAAATATTAAAATATAACGATAAGTCATTTTATGAAAAGCGTGGCTATCAGGTAGACTCAAATTTTTTCAACATGTTCCCCTATGAGTTTGTCGAGGGCAACCCACAAAAAGCGCTGCAATCACCCGCTGCAATCGTGCTGAGCGAAGCCGTGGCAAAAAAGATTTTTGGCAACAAATCTGCACTTGATGAACTGATCAGGGTACCAACGTATCGCACGGATACATTGCGCGTCACGGGAGTAATCAAACAGAATAAATTTAAATCTCATCTTGACGCTGACTTTTACATGTCAGGATTAGAAAAAGTGCTGGAGGCGCGCACCTCGTGGGCCGTTGATAATTTTGTATTTACCTATCTCAAATTAAAGACTGAAACACAGGTGGAGTCTGTGGTCAGAAAACTTCCAGCCTTAATAGATCGTCATGGCGAAAAAGAAAATCGTGAGATGGGAAGAAAAAAGATTCTGAGCTTGCAATCCCTTACGGATGTACATCTGCATTCGCGCCATTTCAGTGACACGATTGAACTCGGCACGCGCGGGAGCGAGACCTACATCTATCTCACTTCGGCTATTGCATTATTGATTCTAACATTGGCATGCATCAATTTTATTAATCTGAGCACAGCAAAAGGTTCGCAGCGAGCGCGCGAAATAGGAATACGCAAAACCATTGGGGCATATCGTTTGAACTTGATTCCACAATTTATAGGCGAATCGATCGGTCTTGCATTCATTGCAATGGTTGTTTCATGCGCTATCATCTCTTTCGCCCTCCCATTCTTCAACGAATTGGTACAAAAAGACTTTGCCCTCACCTCGCAAAACATCCAATATATAGGCGGTGCTTTACTCGCGATCTCATTGTTAACGGGAATAATAGCTGGTATCTATCCCGCGTTGGTGCTTTCTTCTTTCGATCCGGTTAGTGTTTTGAAAAACAACGTGGCACGTTCATTTTCTTTTAACTCCATGAGACAAGGATTGATTATTTTTCAATTCTCTATTACCATCATTCTCATTTCAGCTATCCTCATTATTCGAACACAACTTGGTTATCTCCAGGGGAAACCTTTGGGCTTCGATTCCGCTTATAAAGTTTTGATCCCTTTAAGGACGTCAGAATCCACGGATCATTACCTTGAGTTCAAAAACGTTGTCAAATCAATTGCCGGTGTCACAGAAGTAACAGCATCATCGAATCTTCCATCTACGCCTGCCACCTCCGATTGGAATTTTTATCCAGCCAGCAAAGGTTCAGAAGACCCGGTGCCGCACTATATCATTTTTGTTGACGAAGATTACTTCAAAACGATGAGCATTCCTATCATTGCAGGACGTGATTTTTCCTATCCTTCAGATATACCGGCTGCAGATGCCGTTGATGCAACTCCACAAAAAGTCATTATCAACCGATCAAGCATGAAAAAATTTGGCATCGATCTCACCTCAGCGCAAGGCTCGCGCATTTTGTCTTCCAAACAAAATAATCATTTCGAGGTGGTGGGCGTAGTGGAAGATTTTAACCAATATTCATTACATCAACCGATCAGCCCATTGATGTTTTACACAACACCCAATCCCTCAAGTTTCAAATATGCACTTATAGCCGTTACCCCTCAGGATTATCTTACCACTATTTCTAAAATCAATGATGCGTGGGTTAAACTGATACCAGATACGCCTTTTGAAAGTGAACTCTTAACAGAAAGCCTTCAGCGACAGTATGAAGCCGACAGCCATGTCTCAACCGTCATCTCCAGCGCAACCGTTTTGGCTATTATTATCTCCTGCCTTGGTTTATATGGGCTTTCTATTTTTGTTGCTCAACGCAAAGTAAAAGAAATCGGGATACGAAAAGTTTTAGGAGCGGGCATACAAAATATCATAGCCATACTTGCAAAGGAGTTTTTCAAAATTATTTTAATTTCATTCTTGATCGGAGTACCCATAAGCTATTTCATCACCAACGAATGGCTTAAGACATTTGCGTACCGGGCAGAGCCGGAATTGCTGACATTCCTTCTGGCTGGAATAATTGGATGTCTGATTGCAGTTCTTTCGATTGGCTACGAAACCATTAAAGCATCGCTCATCAATCCAGTGAACACATTGAAAGCTGAATAAAACTTATAACTTGGCAGTACCATATCACTCGAAGGAGCAGTATCACTAAATCCACTTAAAAACTAGAGACCTAACTGATCTGTATAGGCGAATTCCATGCAACCTTAAAAAACAAACAATTAACACATGAAATTTTTATCTCTCGAGCCTTTTGTCCCTTCGGGCAGCAACTTTGAGGGCTCTAAACAACTCTTTCAGGAGTTGGGATTCAAAATCAATTGGGACGCGGGCGACTACGTGGGCTTCGAACGAGACGGCTGCAAGTTCATCTTGCAAAGATATGATCAAAAGGAGTTTGCTGAAAATTTTATGCTAAGTGTAGGCGTAGATAACATTGAAGAATTTCGCAATCAGATTCTAGCAAAGAATTTACCCGAAGCGTTTGGCATCAAAGTCGGTAAGGTGACACAGCAACCTTATGGAAAGCAAGTAAACGTAATTGACATTGCAGGCGTATGCTGGCATTTTGTGGAACAATAAAGGCATTTAGTCAAGGATTGAATTTATCTTAACTTTAAAAAGTCGGAGTGGTGAAAAAAGAAGCGGTGAAAAAAGAAATGGCCTTACATCGCAAGGCCATAACTATCAACATAGTATTTATACTAACGAAGGCTCGACTGACTTAAACCATTTATAGGCAGATTCCTTATCAGGAAAAGTTTCGAGACGCAAATCTTTATCGTTATACTTTGCCTGCATGGACGTTTTAAATTTCTCCATAGCATATTTCGCAAATACGTCCGTGCCAATAATGACAGCATGTGTTTTCACGCCCGCCTTTATAAAAAGCATGTCGTTCCACACTTTATCAAGCCAACCTTGGTTCTCGATTGAGATAACACCCAGTAAACGTGTATCGCCTAACCAGTGCAGCGGGGAAATTTGTTTCTTTTGAATTTGATATTGATCGAAAACTTTTGTGAGACCTTGTTTGAATTGTTCGTTGGTTGGCTTCGTTAGCCAAACATGAAACAAGACTTTTGCATCACTATCAATAAAGCACTCTAGATACGATTCTTTGAATAAAGATTTCATAGTCATTGGGTTTTGGTCGAAGGTAGCATAATCGATCACTTTAATATATAGCGACTTTCGTTGAAATATTACATGTGCACGCCTCCGCGATAAATTCATATTTTAGCACGCATTTACCTGCTCATCCAATCACAAGGAATTTCGCGACAGAAATATTACATTTCAAAAAATGGAACCTGTTTACATCTGCGACAAGACAATCGAAAAAGAATCGTTTCAGCAAAAGCCTTTCCAAAAAGGTGAGTATGAAAACTGCACCCTTCACACATTGGAATTTTCAAATGCTGATCTGACAAATTGCAAATTCGTGCAGTGCGAATTTCTGGAATGCAATTTAAGTCTGGCAAAAATTGTCAACGCGTCCTTCCAAGGAATAACATTTAAACATTGTAAGATGCTTGGACTTCGGTTTGATCAGAGTAATCCATTCGCTTTTTCTTTACGTTTTGAAAACTGCGTGCTCAACCATTCATCCTTTCATCAGCTAAAACTGAAGAAGACTGTTTTTAAGGACTCGCAGTTGCAGGAGGTTGATTTTACGTCATGCGATTTAGCAGATTCTGTTTTTAACAACAGTGACCTTCTCAGCGCTACGTTTGAGAATACTTCTCTTGAAAAAACTGACTTTCGTGCGGCATTTAATTACTCCATTGATCCTGAGATCAACCGGATTAAGAAAGCCAAATTTTCGCGAAGCGGAGTTGCCGGGCTGTTGAACAAGTACGATATCGAGATTAGTTAAGAAGAACCTATTTTTTTAACCAACCATTATCCTGCAGCCAATCTGCCATTCGCTGCGGCCACGATTTCAACGAACTAAACTCTGTGCGATAACCCATATTAAAAGCGTGTGCTCCTTTTGCAAACAAGTGCATCTCCACTGGTATTTTCATTTTTCGATGCATTTGGGTCAACTGAATAATAGGCTCTGAACAACATTCATCACCATTGGCAGCCAATAAAAATGTGGAAGGTGCAGTAGCCGGAAGATCTTGTGGCACGGCCAGCGGTCCGGGATAAATTAATATCTGGAACGAAGGTCTTGCATTCTGTTTATCAATGTCATCCATTGGCTTTACCTGATCGGATGTGTAAGACACCCAGGCTGCCACTTCGCCACCTGCTGAAAAGCCCATCACGCCCAACCTTGCCGTGTCTATATTAAACTCTTTTGCCCGGCTTCGTACCAAACGCATGGCTCGAAAAATATCTTGTGTGGGATGCTCCTGGGTGTACGGTGAATTCTCCATGCGGAATAACCGATACTTCAGGACAAATGCCGTGATGCCAAGACTATTCAAGTACTTCGCTGCATCTCTTCCCTCTGAATTATACACGATGTTACGAAACCCACCTCCCGGACAAACAACAACTGCTGCACCATTGCTTATTTCCTTTGGCGGAAGAAAGACCGTCAATGAAGGATTGTGAATATTTCGTACCCACCAGTCCTTTGCCTGCTCCGGCTCATTTTTTCTATTTTCAAAACCAGGTGCCCCTTTTTCCCAGAGGGAGATCACCGTTGGATTGTCTTGTGCGAAAGTATTTGTAACCGTGTGACCAGCACAAAGCACAAAACATGCAAATAATAGATGGATTTTTTTCATATCTAAATGTAGTGCTATTTTTGGGCTGTTTATTTAAACGTGGTAAACATCAAACTTTAAAACATTCATGACCTCCCCTATTCTTCAGGCTACACCACTCGATGCAAAAGAACTAAACGCGCTGGTAAATTCTGCATATCGCGGAGACGAGTCGCGACAAGGCTGGACTACCGAAGCTGACCTGCTCGATGGCACGCGCATCGATGAAGCTGCCCTTCGTGAGCTATTGGAAAAACCTGATACGGTAATTTTAAAATTTACTGAAGAGGAAAAAATCATTGGCTGCGTAGAACTACGGCATGAAAAAGAAAAATTGTATCTCGGCATGCTTTCAGTATCTCCAACCGCACAGGGTAAGGGTATCGGGAAAAAATTACTTGCAGCTGCAGAAGTTCACGCGAGGTCCAAGAACATTCCATCTATCTTCATGACCGTAATAGCAGTGCGCAAAGAACTCATCGATTGGTATGTGCGCCATGGCTATCAACTCACAGGTGAACGAAAACCTTTTGTTGTACCTGACGAACGTTGGGGAATACCGAAGCAAAAGCTTGAGTTTGTGGTTCTCGAAAAAAAATTGGTTTGATTAAAAAAGAACTTACATACCTAATAAATCGGTTAAAACTCTCCCTCCACCTCGGCTTCTATTTTTGTTCTTGCCGCTTCAATTTCAAATCAAACAATGGTTAGAGCGAAGTTTCTATCTCATTTCAGAAAATTGCCGGACTACTCTTTGGTCATTTTGTTTGGACTGCTATCAGATGTGTTTTCACTCATTCAATTCCGGCTTCCCAATAACGAAAACGTTTACAGTGACTTAAGAGAAATTCCTCTTTTGGTTGGGATAATGTATCTAAGGAATCCGCTACTCATAGCATTGTGTTGTATTTGGTCGCCTATGACCTATTTCATAGGGGTGCCATATTTCCCAACTGTGGTGATGCATTTGGTTCCACTTTTAGTAATCGCCTGGATGTACAAAACGCTAATCCCTGAACAAACCGATCAGACTTCCGTCTGGATCAAATGGCTGCTCATCGTTTTAGTCTACTATTTTGGCCTTCTTTTTCCAAGTTCCGTATTCACTTACAGAATATTTGAACTCGATAAAGGTCACGGCTTTTCCATAGCTTATTTCTCGTTGGTAAAAACAAGCTTATATGAAATTACCGCAACCGCTTTGACTACTGTGCTTTACGTCATTCAGTTTGAAATGACCAAATCACTCGCTTATGCAAATCAGAATCTTGAAAGAATTGTAGACGCAAGAACGCAGGAGTTGGTAAACGCTAATAAGCACTTACAAGCCGTTAATGAAGAGTTGACTTCTACCAACGAAAAAGTTAAGTCACTGAATGATAATCTTGAAAAGCTCGTTGCGGAAAGAACAGCAAAAGTTAATGAGCAATTGAGGCAGCTTTCCAAGTATGCCCACATGAATTCTCATGAAGTAAGAGCCCCACTTGCGCGAATACTAGGTCTCATTCATCTAATTAAAGAGGAAGAAGATAAGCAAGAGATAAAAAACCTAATCGAAAAACTAACCGTAGCAAGTGAAGATCTGGATATCATTATCAAGAAAATGAACCGTCTACTGGAGGAAGAAATAAATTAATTACAATCGATTTTTCTTTCAGCAATAATCAGGTTGAAGTAAACTCATTCCTTCGATAATTTTGTTTGGCGAAATAAATAGTTGGCAGAATTTAAAAAGGGTCGAAACTGATATGGCTATATCAGTTAAAACTGAAACTGTTTATTTTCCGTTTTCAAGGCAGTTTTACAAAGCAATTTGCCACGATGAAGAAACCTCTACTCGCCTACTCCCTGTTTGTTTTTAGTACTGTTGCCTTCGCGCAAAAGAGTGACTCACTAACACGCGCACCAAAGCCGCAGGCACACTTACGCGCCAGCGTACGCATCCACAATCAAGGTCAGTTTCAATTTGGTGGCCGCATGGTAAGCACAAATCCAGGAATGGATTTCAGCATCAACTACGATCGCAAAGCATGGGGCTTTATCATGTTCAAGGCACAAGACTTGGTTGATTCTCACACCGGTTTCAATTTTATGTTAGCCGCCTTCAACAAGAATTTCAAAATTGGAAATCGCCTCACCATCACGCCAACGATTGGTGGGTTGTTTGAGCAATCCAAAACTTTTGCCGACAAGGGGTCAGACGTTGCACTTATACTTTTCGCCAACTATAGGCTGTCATCGCACGTCACGCTTGAATATGCAACCCTGTTTGGAAACTTTGTTGTGACACCTGAAGAAAAAGACTGGGTCAACCGTTTGCGCTTGACTTATTCTACAAAACATGTTGATGTAATTGCATCAGGATGGCACAACAATCATGTATTTGACGAATATGATTATATCACCTACAGCCTTAGTGTTTTTTACGGGCGAGTAAAAATAGCCGATCACTTGTTCTGGCAAATTGGCGCTACATGTTTGCGCATGCCTTACACGAGCAGCGAGGTGGCCTACCCTACCACCAATGGATTATATCTCACCACCGGGATCATGTTTGCAAACTGATATGATGAACATTCATAAAACTGAAACTGTTATCTTTTCGTAGAAAAGCAAAACTTTGAGCATGAATTCAACCCGCAGAAAAATCTTTTTGATCCTCGGTGTTTTAGTTGGGCTCATTGTTATAACCCTTCAATATTTATAACTATGATACTCTTCACAAACATCGCTTCCCTTGTCTTTGACAATGTAAAAAACTGCATGCACGTGTCGGGAGAAATTACAGACACGGTTACACAGAAAGTATTTTCCTTCCGGGGAAAAGCTACAGTGCTACCCGAGGGTGAAACTACTTCACGCTTTGAATCTTTAAAACAAATTCAAGAACAGTCAGCAACCCAGAAGGACATTGTCATTGTAAAAGTGGAATCAACCGAAGAGAAGACCTCTTCAAATTCCATTGAAAACAAAATGACCTACCATAACCCCTGGAAATTCTAGAATGGAAAGTAAAAAGAACATAATTGCCTATCTGGCTTTAGGTGCCATTTGTATCCTGTGGGGAACAACGTATCTCGCATTGCGTGTGGGTGTCACACAGTTTCCCCCGTTTCTATTTTCGGTATGCCGCTTTTTGCTGGCGGGGCCAATTTTGATTTTGCTTGTAATGGTTTTTGGCAAAGCCAAATTGCCTTCACGCGAAGTTGTGAAGCAACAAGCGATCGGTGGCTTGTTGATGGTCACCTGCGGTATCAGTATGGTCACCTATGCAGAAGTAGAAATTTCCAGTGGCGTTGCGGCTGTCATCTGCTCAATGATGCCAATCTATGTTGTTCTCATTAATTTGTTTGTGACGAAAGACGAAAAACCCAATTACGTAATCTTAATCGGTCTCGCGCTGGGCATCACAGGCATCATGCTCATCTTCGGAGAGCATTTGATAGAATTCGGGAATCCAAAATATTTCAAGTCGATTATAATTACGTTCTCTGCTAATTTGTGCTGGGCAATTGGAAGCGTTTACACAAAAAAGAAAAACTCATCAGCTACCTCAAACCCATTCATGAATGCTGGCTTGCAACTGACCTTCGGTGGAATATTTCTCATACCAATCAGTTTGGTGTTTGACGATTACTCAGCAGCAGTATGGAACAATCAGGTTGTGTTCGCCCTTGTTTATTTAGTGTTGATCGGGTCAGTAGCCGCTTATGCTTGCTATTTTTATGCGATTGGAAAATTACCAATCACCATTGTGTCGCTTTATGCCTACATCAATCCGGTGATCGCAGTATTGTTAGGCTGGGCAATTCTCGGTGAAAAATTGAATTTAAAAATTGCCATAGCTATTACCATCACGATTGCAGGAATCTATTTGGTGAACCGCGGCTATCAAATGAAGAGTACATGGAAACCACAACTATCGAAATCGTAAAATATAATTCCTCGCACCAAAAGGCATTTGAAACGCTTAACCGGGAGTGGATTGAGAAATATTTCTGGATGGAGCCGATTGACTTTGAAGTGCTGCAGCATCCCGATAAAAATATTATTGACCATAGTGGCGAAATCCTAATGGCAAAGTTGGATAATGAAACAGTTGGAACAGTCGCGTTGAAATTTGTGTCAGAGGGCATTTATGAATTCACCAAAATGGCGGTGAATGAAAACTATCAAGGCAAGCAGATCGGAAAAAAGCTGGCGCTTGCCGCGATTGAGGCACCAAAGTTGCGCAAGGCCAACAAAATCATTTTGTAGAGTAACCCAAAACTGGAGGCCGCTATTCAACTTAATTTCAAACTTGGATTCGTAGAAGTGCCTGTGGATGGACCGTCCAAGTGAAGCAATCTAGCAATGTA
>CAZNCO010000057.1:0-12896 GCA_964571345.1 uncultured Ohtaekwangia sp. | reverse complement strand
ACTATTATAACAAACAAGCGAATACTTTGACTGCAACGCCAGGTCGGCTGATGAAGTGGTCACGCGCGGATCAATCCGCACCGCAAGATTGGTCTCTTGCGTAGTACCGTCAGCCGTCAATCTGATTTTGTATTCTCCGGGAGCCACATAAGGGCCAAGAGGCGCCAACGGTGATCTTTTATAATTGGCCGAAATCGACAACTGCTTATCTGTTCCCTTTGGTTTTTCATAGCGCAAATCCCAAACGAAACGATGATGACCGCTTGCAGCAGAAACAATCTGCGCGGGTTTAATCCAATACACCGGATGCTGATAATTCATCGAATCAATTTCTTCCGGTTTATCCATATTAGAGAACGTGATTACTTTATTACCAGACGCATCAAGAATCGCCAGCGAAACTTTGCTCGAAGCTGATGGCAGATAATAGTCAATAGCAACGCCATCCGGAGGATTTTGCCCTGCCGGTTCATCGGGAGGCAATGGAGTATCACCAAACATATTGTTACGCACACGTGTAGCCAGTGCCGTTGAAAACAAGTATGGTTTGTTCAATGATATTGAAGCCAGGTTTCGCAACGGTGTGATGTTATCCATTATCCAGATGGAACGGCCATGAGTACCAATCACTAAATCATCTTCGTGAATCACCAGATCGCGAATGGAAGTGATGGGCATATTTTGTCTCAGTGATTGCC
This sequence comes from uncultured Ohtaekwangia sp., assembly GCA_964571345.1. Classification (GTDB taxonomy): domain Bacteria; phylum Bacteroidota; class Bacteroidia; order Cytophagales; family Cyclobacteriaceae; genus ELB16-189. The sequence continues at coordinate 12,198 of CAZNCO010000057.1, read as the reverse complement.
AGTTTTCTCCATCATCAACGGAGAAATAAATTGTGCGCTCCGTTCCACAAAACAGCAGTCCTTTTTGTTTTACGTCCTCACGAATAACATTGGCAGGCCATGCTAATTCAAGGCCATTCACAATTTCCTTCCAGGTTGCACCACCATCGTGGGTCTTGTAAAGTTTTGTCTTCAAATCATCTTTGCGGAATGAATTAACTGAGATGTATGCAGTATTCGCATCGAAATGCCCCGCATCAATCTGCGAAATTTTATCCCACGAAGAAACACCAGGAGGAGTTACATTCTTCCAGTTTTTTCCGCCATCAGTTGTAATATGAACCAGTCCATCATCTGTTCCGGCCCAGATAATGTTCTTATCTACAGGTGAAGCCGACACTGCGTAAATCACGCCTCTTTGCTTCATGGTCTTCAGCTCTTCCGTACGAAAGTCTCCAATACTGGCGGGTACTTCTGTTTGAGTGCGCGTAAGGTCAGGACTGATAATTTCCCAACTATCTCCGCCATTCATCGTTTTCCACAGAACATTGGTGGCAAATAAAAGCATATTCGGATCAGCTGGGTGAAACAGTAATGGCATCGTGCGAAGGGCCCTGTATTTTCCCGAGCGCAACACTTCGGGTGCAACATTTTGGGTCTGGCCTGTCTTCTTATTAAATCGAGTTACTTTTCCTCCGTAAATGATATCTGGATTTTTTGGATCAGCTGCTACATACGCATATTCATCAGCACCCACGCCCATCCAATCGCGAAAAGAAATCTGCCCACCTGGCCCACTGCTTGCCGTACCGATAGCACCACTCTCCTGCTGACCACCATACACCCAATAAGGAAATTGATTATCCGTACTCACATGATACAATTGGGCTGTTGGCTGGTTAAGCCACGAACTCCAACTCTTTCCTCCATTAACAGTAACGACCGCACCTTGATCCGCTACAAACAACATGATCTGGGAATTATTGGGGTTAATCCAAATGCGATGGTAATCATCACCACCCGGTGCCCCTTTAATGCAGGTCCAATTGATGCCGGCATCATCCGATCGATAACAGGCTACATTGGCTACGTAAATCTGATCAGGCTTTTGAGGATGAACTTTGATTTCTGCGAAGTCACCACCGCGGCCCCAGATACGCGGATCTTGCTGAATGCGCCTCCAGTTTTGACCCCCATCATCGCTGCGATATACGCCTCCATTCTCGCGCGCATCCACCAAGGCATACATTCTCTTCGAGTTGCTTGGCGCGATGGCAAAACCAATTCTTCCCATGCCCTGCGAAGGCAAACCATTGTTGATGGGCTTCCAGGTGTTACCGCTATCTGTGGATTTAAATAAACCACTGTGCGTTCCCGAAAAGGAACTGTTCTCCCACGGGCCATCCTGGTGTTCCCACATATCCACGACAAGTGTATTCGGATCTTGTGGATCGAATTCAATTTGCATAGCGCCCGTGTTATGATTAATGAAAAAAACTTTCTCCCACGATTGACCTCCATCTTTTGTGCGATAAACACCACGCTCGTCATTTGCTCCGTATGGATGTCCTAAAGCTGCAACAAAAACAATATCAGGATTGGTTGGATGAACGGCTACTCGCCCAATCTGCTGAACCTCACGCAAGCCAATATTTTTCCAAGTCGCTCCGCCATCGGTCGATTTGAAAACGCCATCGCCAATGCTCAAATCAGGGCGATGAAGTCCTTCGCCAGTACCAACATAAACTACATTCGGATTGGATAACGAGACCGCTACATCGCCAATGGAGTTCGTGGATTCTTTGTCAAATAGTGATTTCCATGTGCGGCCAAAATCATCGGTCTTCCACACGCCACCATTATTCACACCCATATAAAAAACATTGGGCTGCGATGGAACACCTGTTGCTCCTACCGTGCGGCCTGCACGAAAAGGACCGATCATGCGGTACGCCAATTCTTGATACGTGTGAGGGGGAATTTGCTGCGCCAGCAAAGTCGACTGAATGAGTAAAATTGTAACGGCAATCGAATATTTTATCTTCATCTTTAAAAGCCTTTATTCTGAAATATAGGCATTATGTGAGGTGTTTAAAACGAGTTTTATTCAGAAAATAAACACCGTTACAACAACTTTTTGGATCCCGTGGTAGGTGACTCTTCTACGACCTTAGGATTACAACTAATATTTTAGTTATATTTCAATATCCTAAATCAATTTTATGAAAATAATATTGACATCAATCCTGGCATGTTGCTTCAACTTTCTGATGTGCCAGGACAATGTAATTTTTGTTCTGAAAAAATCCGGAGGAAAAAATATAATAGATACACTTAAAGGGATACGCGCTGACTCTGCCCGAAAGGTCATCGTCAAACAAAGCGTTCAATCTGCAAGTAATGCTGGCGGAATAAACTATTCTTACAAGCCTGTGCGACAGCCTGTTTTCAAAACAACGCAAGACTCCGCTTTATATTCACAGCTAATAATGAAGTTTAGTCATGCCGACTTATCGCCAGAGAGTCGTGATAGCCTGTGGCAACTAAGTAACAAAATACTAACGGAAAAGACATCCCGGTTTGATTACAAATACGTCAGTGATTTTGCTTTTAGCCCTTTAAGCAACATTTCGGATCAGGAATTACCTAGCGTTAAAAATGTATCGATACAAAATATAAAAGGGCGACTCCCGGACAAATTATGGCGATGTACTTCGATCGAAAAATTGGAAATCCTTAATTCAACCATTACCAGGTTACCCAGAAGACTCTCACGACTAAAAAACCTCAAATCTATTTATATTGTAAACAACCTTTCTAATCGGCCGCTACGCTTAGCGCGAAACAAGACAGTAACAAAACTCCTTTTGAGAGGAAACAGTAAGTCGATCCCAACGCAGTTCAAAAAATTAAAATCTCTTGCATGGCTTGATTTGGCAGGGTGTAATTTGAAGTCGTTTCCAATAGTCGCACTTAAAAACAAAAATCTTAAATCTCTCTATCTAAGGGCCAACCAAATTGATTTTACAAATGACAAGTTCTTACCAAACTCTTGTATTGAGTCCATTGATCTCGCGGATAACAAACTAACCAACGTGCCGGTTGGAATTTCCTGGCTTCCGAATCTGATAAGTCTGAACTTCAACTCCAACAAGATAGAGCGTGTCGACCCATCTCTATCAACGTTATCAAAATTGCAAGAGCTATCACTTTATTCAAACAATCTTAAAGAGATACCCGATGCAGTGTATAATATGAAAAATCTTGTTGAGCTTGATTTGTACTACAATCAGCTTGAAAAAATAGATGATCGGATTACCAACTGGCAAGAGATGCGAATACTTTACCTGGCTCACAATAAGATCTTTTCAATTTCAGACAAGATCGGTGAGTTATCTAAACTAAATCAACTCTACCTGCACAACAATCGCCTCAGTGATTTACCCAATAGCCTGAGCGATTTGAAAAATCTCAAAGTGCTTCGAATCAACAACAATTATTTTGCAGGCTTACCAACTGACATTGATCACCTGGTGAACCTCGAAAATTTTGATCTCTCATCAAATCAATTGAGAACGTTGCCGGATAGCTTTTGGAATCTGAAGTCTTTGAAAATTCTGGCGATGGCTGCCAACCCATGGGAGGACGAAGTCAGAAAAAACATTGTCGGCAAGACCAACGAGCTCAGAAGCAAGAACGTGATCGTTCATTTGAATACATTAACCGATGTGATGGAAGATAAATAAGAGCGCGCCTTAGCTTTATTTACTTTTATTCACCTTATCAAGGAACAGGTAACGGGAGTCATCGTACTTTACTGACTTTGATTCAACATCCAGGATCATCACAGGAGGTGTAAGATCATTTGGTTGAGCTACCGGCCAGTCAGGAAGTTTCTCTCCGTTTGGATTACCAGTCTTAATGAAGTTGGAGAAATAGTTCAACATCGTTTCAGAAACTTTATAATCATCCGCAGTCCATGCATAGTCTTTTACCAGATCAAGATTACCCATACAATATTCAATCTCGCATGCATGAGGTGCACCAATAGGCACAAACTGCGGAGCGCCTTCCTGCTTGCGTTGCGTTCCTCCTGCAAGCCCCGAAGTTAAATTCTGATCTACCAACGAAGGGCGCAGCTTGCTGTACAAATAACGATACACCGGTTGACCACTTGTCTTTCGGTGCATGTCAAACCACTTCCACGTGCTGTAGGCAATAAAGCGATCAGATGCGAGATTGGTAGCAGCCCATTCTATTTCTTTAGGAGTTCCATGAGGATACACTTTCAATGCTTCTTCAAAATCATTTGGATATACTTCCTTCACTTTCTTTACCAGGTTCTCATCGGTGATGGGACCTTGCGTAAATGCTGTGCCTGGAATCTCAGCCGAATTCCAACCTAACAATAATGGAACTTGAGCCTGTTCTTTTGCTTTGAAAATCTCAAGCATGGTCTTTGGATAGAAATATCCATCGATCACAGAAGGAAATCCAAAACGCTTCGACTCTTGATACACGTCATATAATTCTTTTGTGCTAGCTGCGCGCAATTGCGCAAGACTTGTATAACCTGCCTTCTGGGCAAACTCCGCTCCGATCTTTTCAGCTTCGGCTAATGGCACTGCCGATAAAGCGCTAATACCAGAACCACTTTCCCCGATTGCTCCTGCAATCAAATTCTTCGATAAAGGCGAAACCATTTGCGCGCTCACGGAAACGGAACCTGCCGACTCACCCGCAATAGTTACTTTCTTTGGATCACCGCCAAAAGCAGCAATATTTTTACTCACCCACTTGAGGGCTGCCGCTTGATCAAGCAATCCGTAATTTCCGGATGCTTTGTAAGGACTTTCTTTACTTAACTCGGGATGTGCAAAGAACCCGAACAATGCTAATCTGTAATTGACCGTAACCGTTACAATTCCTTTCTTGGCCATCGCTGAACCATCATAGCGTGGCTCCGAGCCATCTCCTGCAACAAATCCACCTCCATAGAAATAAACAAGCACCGGAAGACCAGAAGTATTTTTCTTTGCGGGTGACCACACATTCAGATACAAACAATCTTCGCTGATCCCAGCGGAACGGAAACTCATATCTCCAAATACAGGAGCTTGTACCGCTCTTGGCCCGAATGCTTTTGTTGCCTTCACGCCCGTCCAGTTGTCGAGCGGCTGTGGCGCTTTCCATCTTAACTCTCCCACGGGTGGCTTTGCGTATGGAATACCCAAATATAACTGCAGGCCAGACTTGGTATCGTACAAACCTTCAATCATTCCATTCTCTATTTTTGTCTGAACTGGGAATGCATCTTTCATTTGTGAATACATAAGGATGGAATTGAACATACCCACTGCAAGCGTGAGTGCTCTGAAAAGCCTTAATTCTATTTTCATTGTCTCAATTTGTAACAATAATAATTAGTGAATTGATCATTAGCGAATTATTTTTGTTAAAACGTTCAAGAAGTGCGACCATCGGATTATTTGCCACACATTGCCTACGACTCGGTGATCATAGGATTCTCTGGCAAAGACTTGAAAATATTGATCATGGAATATCATAACACCGGCCTGTTTGCCCTGCCAGGTGGATTTGTAAAAAAAGATGAAACACTGGATGATGCCGTGCGCAGAGGACTGCAAGAGCGCACTGGGCTGAAGAACATTTACCTGGAGCAATTTCACACCTTCGGCAGCCTTGAACGGTTTAAACCGGAAGTCATGGAATCCATTCTAAAAGCCAACGACCGTAATACCAAAAACATGCAGTGGCTACTAGACCGGTTTATCTCTGTAGGATACTATGCCTTAATTAACTACGAGAATGTGATTCCCCAACCTGATGCCCTTAGCGACTCCTGCCAATGGTATTCCATTAAAAAACTACCGAAGCTGATTCTGGATCATAAGCTGATTGTGGACACTGCCATTCAAACCCTTCGCAACAATCTTGATCGCAAACTGGTGGGCGGAAATCTACTGCCTGAGAAATTCACCATGAAAGAATTGCAACAGGTGTACGAGGCTATCCTCGGAACCAAAATGAGGCGCACGTCTTTCCAGCGAAAAATGCTCTCTTCTGAGATCCTGAAACGTCATGAGAAGAGATTTTCAGGAAAAGCTCACAAAGCCCCATATCTCTATAGCTTCAAGAAGAAAAAATACTGATGTCAATACAGAATATCAACGACTGGCTTTCGCTGGATGATCACTCGGCCACGCCCAAGTACCTTCAGCTTGCAAACGAAATCCTGCGCGCGAGCAAAGAGAAAAAAATCAAACCAGAAGAAATCCTTCCCTCCATTAATGAGCTAAGTTTTCAATTAGACATTTCAAGAGACACCGTAGAGAAAGGCTATAAGTATCTCAAAGAGAAAGGAATTCTCGGCTCCGTTCCTGGTAAAGGTTATTTTATAAAAAACACCAAAGCCGATGAGCCGTTAAAATTATTCCTGCTCTTCAATAAACTGAGCGCCCACAAGAAAATCATCTATGACGCCATCTTCAACCAATTGCAGGACAAGGCCATATTGGATTTGTATGTCTACAACAACGACTTTGCTTTGTTTAAGAAACTACTTAATCAAAAGAGCGGGGATTATTCGCACTACATTATCATTCCCCACTTTATTGATGGCGGAGAAAAAGCACCTGAGATTATCAATCAGGTTGAGAAACAAAAATTAATCCTGCTGGATAAAATGCTTGAAGGCGTTACTGGTAATTTTGGAGCCGTCTATGAAAATTTTGAGAAAGACATTTACATCGCGTTAGAGCAAGCCCTTCCGCGATTGTCGAATTACAATGCTCTTAAAATTGTTTTTCCGGAACACACGTATTTCCCGATTGAAATTATACGGGGCTTCCAGCGGTTTTGTGATCAGTATGCCTTTTCACAAAAGGTTGTCCGATCAGTAGAAACAGAGCCACTTGCGAAAGGAGAAGTATTCATTTGCCTGATGGAGAACGACCTGGTCACATTGGTAGAGAAAACCATTGCCTCCGGATTGACGGTAGGCGCAGATCTTGGTGTGATCTCTTACAACGAAACTCCCCTTAAGAAAATTATTCTAAACGGCATCACTACCATCTCCACCGACTTTCAGCGCATGGGTGAACGTGTGGCATCTATGATTTTACAAAATGAATTGGTGAAGGAAGAAGTTCCCTTCTATTTAAATCTCAGGCCCTCACTTTGACTCAAGGGAATTGCCACCTGAACGATTAAATACAGTTGATCGCCTGAAATCATTTTATTCCCAATGCCGCCTTCAACTCTTTCTCAAGTGAGTCCATCTTCGATCCTTTCAAGAAAATAAATTTCCGCAGCTCCTGTGAAAACGCAACCAAAATCATCCCCGTGCCTTTCGCGCGCGTAGCTGCTCGGATAGCAGGATCTTTTTCAATTGAGCCGATTAGTTTCACCAGCGATTCAAACTGTTCTTCACTCAGGGCAGCACGCGCAGGTTTTCCACCACTGTACATTCCGGACGAACTGTTTTCTTTCCTTACGGGATCATATTTGATCATGCCTGCGGTAATCGTATAGTGATTGCTATTGCCATCGTAGTAATGATACGTCTTTTTGTCTTTCAATATCTCGACCGCATGCAGTGCAACGTAAGGTCCCGTTCTACTTTGTACCACAGCATCACCACACATATCCCAAAAGCCATCGCGCAACGTGATATGCCCCTTCACCTGGCTTCCCACCAAGTCATTAAGCTGTTTTTCGTGCAGCTTCGACTCGCAGATCTTAATGAAATAACTTTTCAATCCGCCCTGAATATAAAAATCAGTAGAGTTCTCCATCTTGCTGCCAGGGGGATTAACCTGTGTCATCTTCATGATCACCCCTTCTAATTCTGTGGTATCGGACTGGTGCATCTTATCTGTTTTTGAACACACATCGGGCGAATACATCAAAGTCAGGCAAAAAAAAGCGAACAAAAGACCCCTCATGCAAATGGATTAAAAAATGGTTAAAGATATCCTTTAGGAAGGAAATAACATAGGTTATTCGAGCTCGTAACAAGAATATGCTCAGAGATTCACGGCATTACAAAGCTTAAACGGGCAATAGCCTTAATGTCTTTTTAATCACTAATTAATTTTATCTTAATTACAACACGCTCGTTGGGCCGTTATATTTAGTAAACAAAACCAATCAAATTATGAAACTAATCAAATCTCTTCTACCGATCGTTTTAGCTTGCACAGTTGCCATTTCCGGCCAGGCACAAAATGCCCAGGAGAAAGAACACCATGATAAAATGATGGCTCATCACAAGTCGGCAAAGGAGCATGCCGATGCGATTGCAAATGGTCAATCGAAATCCAAAGAAGATCATAAAAAGCATGCAGAAGAAGCCGAGAAAAATCTGAACGAAGCAAAGAAGCATAATAACGAATTGAAAAAGACGGCCAAAGACAAAAGCGCTCATGAAAAAATTTCAAAGCATCATGATGAGGCAACTAAGCATGCTAAAAATCTGAAAGACGAAGCCGGGAAACCAAGCCCTGACGAAGCAAAAATGAAAGAGCATGCAAAGAACCTTAGCAAGTCGTTGGATGATGCCTCCAAAGAGCACGAACAATCAAAGAAAAACTAAAGCCGACAAGCTGAAAACTTCAACAGGCTGCCTCCTAAGGCGGCCTTTTTTTTTATTAACTAATTAAGTCATTGGTTCATCTCGTTCATAAACTGATGGGCAAAAGTGATGCAAAAAATCACTTTTTCACGAATGCAAATGTTGACATAAATAGCCTATTGGCTCAGCATTGATCTATCTATCTATCTAACCACGGGGATTAGGTTGGTAGGGAATTAATTAGTAACTTTGCAATGCTTTTTAGCAGAATCGTTCCGTATTAGCAAGTCTTACCTCTTATTTAAGAGTTCTTTCTATCACCCAATCATTTTAGCTGAAAAACCAGGCACCGATTTCAGGGTGCTGTTTTCCTTTTTGCGCAATGGGGAAATAACATGGCATTTTGCCTGCTTGAATATTTTATATAAAAAACCAACAAATGAATTTTGTAAAAAGAGATCGTTCAAAAAAAAGTGACAACAACTATCGAAGAAGTAATCCATCAAATCGTAAACGAGTAAATCCGCCTGCAAGCACTATCGATGCGCGGCATTTCACCAAAAAAGCAGTACCCTTAACAGAAGCAAGATATGTATCGGCTCGAAACATCAATAACCTCCCGATTGACGAACGCATTATAAAGAATCTGCTATTAAAAGGATATTCACAACCAACAGAAATTCAAGATAAGACTCTTGATGCATTATTAGAAAAGCAAGATCTTCTAGGCATCGCGCAAACCGGAACGGGCAAGACAGGAGCGTTTCTTATTCCTAGTATCCACCACCTTATTGGCCAGAAGGCATCTTTCCAGGTGCTGATTGTGGTGCCCACGCGTGAACTTGCTGCCCAGGTAGAGGAGGAATTTACAAGTATGACAAAAGGTCTTTCGCTACGAAGCTTATGTTTCATCGGTGGCACCAGTGTTGGCCGGGACATTGCTTCTTTGCGACAGCCAGCTCACATCGTCATCGGCACTCCGGGAAGGCTTACCGACCTGGCCCGACAAGGCGCTTTGCGCCTGAATCAATTTAAAACATTAATCCTCGATGAGTTTGACCGTCTGCTGGACATGGGTTTCTCGCGCGACATCCAATTCATCGTAAAATCGATGAGCCAGCGCCAGCAAACCATTCTGTTCTCGGCTACAGAAGAAGCCAATCAAAAGAAACTTATTCAGGAACTTCTGCACAATCCTGTTGAGGTGCGCATAACTAATGGCAAGATCACCGGAGATCATATTGACCAGGAAGCAGTGCATGTGCCTGCGGGCGAAACAAAAATGCAAGTGCTCTTGCGCATGGTTCGCGACAAGTCGTTTCAAAAGGTGATTGTATTTGCTGAAACAAAACGAAATGTGAGTACGGTAAGAAAGAGCTTACATCAATCGGGAATACAGGTAGATGAAATCCACGGTAACAAATCACAGAACTACCGCATGAAAGCACTCAGCGACTTTAAAGCAGGAAAAATCCAGGTGCTGATTGCTACTGATGTTGCGGCCCGCGGCCTTGACATCTCTGAAGTTACCCACGTGATTAATTTCCAACCGCCCCGCGATATTGACAGCTACATCCACCGCATCGGCAGAACCGGAAGAGCAGGTAAAGGAGGAAAAGCATTCACATTCGTTAACTAATTGAAACGCTTATGGCAAAATCAAACAACGCATACATCAAAAAGCAGAAGGAGTTTCAACGCAAGAAAAAGCGCGAGGAAAAGATAGAACGCAAAAACGAGCGCAAGAAAAACTCGGCAGGGGGAGCTCTTGAAAACATGCTTGCCTATGTAGATGAGAATGGAAACCTGACCAATACTCCTCCTGAGAAAAAATAATAAGGAACTAAATAATCATTTTTAGCATTATTAATCTATCGATCATAAAGCAAGGAAAAGTAAAATTCCTCAACTCCGCCAAAGGATTTGGGTTCATCACTCCCTCCGATGGTAATATTTTCAGCAATGGCTTCACATATAAATTGCGGAGTAGCCTGATCAAATTTTAACTATAACAATGAGGCAATTAAAGATAAGTAAACAAATTACGAACCGTGAGCAGCACTCACTGGATAAATACCTAACGGAGATTGCGAAACTGGATATGATCAGCATTGATCAGGAAGTTGAGCTGGCGCGGAGGATCAGGGAAGGAGATCAGATTGCTCTTCAAAAACTGGCGCAAGCCAACCTGCGATTTGTTGTATCGGTAGCAAAGCAATATCAAAACAACGGCATGACGCTCGGTGATCTGATCAACGAGGGAAACGTAGGCCTCATTCGTGCAGCTTCGCGATTTGATGAAACACGCGGATTCAAATTTATATCTTATGCCGTGTGGTGGATACGCCAGGCGATCATGCAGGCACTAGCCGAACAATCGCGCACGGTGCGGTTGCCTCTCAATCGTGTCGCTTCACTGGCTAAAATTGCAAGAACCACGGCTGCCCTTGAGCAGCAATTCGAACGCGAGCCTACTACGGAAGAATTGGCCAGCGCGTTGGAGATGAGAGTAGGCGAAGTAGCAGACAACAAACAACTTTCGGGCAGAGCTATTTCAATGAGTGCTCCTTTGAAAGATGGTGAAGATGGTTCGTTGTTGGATGTACTAGCCGACAAAGACGAAAAAGCTCCCGATCATGAATTGGAATCTAATTCATTGAAGCAGGAAATTTCGCGTTCACTGTCTATGCTTAGCAGCCGTGAGGCGGAAGTACTCCGATTCCATTTCGGTTTAGATGGCTCAAAGCCTCTGTCATTAGATGAAATAGGACACGAGTTTTCACTCACCCGCGAGCGCGTACGACAAATCAAAGAGAAAGCCATCCGCAAACTACGAAGCAGCTCAAAGAGCAGGATGCTGATGAGCTACCTGTGATTATAGTTTGTTCGTTAATCCGATGGTCGGCAATATATTCGTTTGAGGGACTTGATAAAATTTACTCCTGTTGTTGCTGGCGGCAATGACAAATGACTATTAAAAGAGAAGTAAATAGAAAATTACCGGATCAGATGCCCGTGTACCAGGCCCATCCGTTGTCGCCCAGGTCAACGAAATTATCAGAGACAACAATTTTCTTAACGTATTTCATACTCTTATAACCGATTTGAGTCTCCACTCTCAATCGCAAAGGAGCGCCATGCGGAACAGGCAGATCTTTGCCATTCATACCATAGGCGAGAATCGTCTGAGGGTGAAAAGCATCAAACAAATCAATGCTGTCTTCATACCCATCAAAAGCAGAAAAGTTTACAAAGCGCGCAGTTTTCTTAATGCCTACTCTTTCCAGGATCAAACCAAGCGGCACACCTGACCACTGGGCTATTGCTGTCCAGCCCTCTTCACAGGTATGACGGGTGATCTGCGAGCGGGAAGATAACTTCTGCAGATCGGCTATTGAAAATGAAGTCGGCTGTTGAACACTGCCTTCTACGGTTAATCTATAGTCTGCAAATGCACCGCGGTGCAACTTATCGTATTCTTCATTATAATATTTCCAACCGGTATCCCCGGGGTTAAGAGTGCCCGTTGCCGGGAAAGAAGAGATATCGCGGTAATCGTATTCTTTTACTAATGAGTTTTTAGACATCACCGCACGTTGAGCCGAATAGGTAAGAGCATCACC
>CAZNCO010000056.1:0-12944 GCA_964571345.1 uncultured Ohtaekwangia sp. | reverse complement strand
GTGGAGATTGGTCGCAACCACTTTATTGTGGGGGGAATGACGGAACACCAGAAGGTGACAGACGAAGTTATTTTACTGAAAAATGAATGACGTTATGTTGCTGATGTCTTCCTGTTGACAAAACCTAAATTTTAGAGATCTGTTCAAACTTATCATCGAGGGGCTCGGTTTTCTTGCCATGTTGTACGAAATTAAGGATGCTCCACTGAATGGCTATTTAAGTCTTTCCAAAGGCTTTACGCAATCATCCGGGTCTTTTGCACTCACCTGCTATACCTTTATCTGGAACCAAGGTGGCTCAAAAAATTGGGAAGTGGATACACTGCCGCTGGCCATTCCATCACATGCCATTTTTTCACTTTCCCCAGGTCAAGTCATTTCAATCAGCGGCTCATCAGATGAGTGCGTTATCATCCAGTTCAATCGTGAATTTTATTGTGTGCAGGACCATGATCATGAAGTTTCATGTAATGGAATGTTATTTAACGGTGTGCTCTCAACACCCATGCTATTGTTGGATGAAGTTGAACAGCGGTCCTTTGGCGTGTTGCTTGAAGTGATAACAGAAGAGTTTAATCAAAAGGATGAAGTGCAGGTGGAGATGCTCAAGACCGTTTTGAAACGTTTCATCATTAAGTGTACCCGACTTGCTAAAAATCAATTTGCCGATTGCCTTATTGTGCCGCAGGAATTAGATATTATCCGTCATTATAGCGCATTGGTTGAAAAGCATTTTCGTTCACTGCACCGGGTGACCGATTACGCGGATATGCTAAACAAATCTCCTAAAACATTATCCAATGTATTCAAAGCATTAGGCGACCGAACTCCCTTACAGATCATTCACGAACGCATCATCCTGGAGGCAAAAAAACTTCTTCTCTATACAGATAAATCGGTAAAGGAAATTTCGTTTGAATTAAATTTTCCTGATCCAGTTCAGTTTAGCAGGTTATTTAAAAACGAAACAGGTTTGACGCCAGGTGATTTTAAGAAAAACGGAATTCTCAGAGAGATCAGGTTTAACTAAGCTGCAGCGCAAAAGAAAAACTAACTGGCACAGCAACTCAATTTCGATACATCTTTTCCAAACGTGATGGCGGCCAGCTTAATGCCTTCGCCTAGCGTGAGGTAAGGATACAAACCTTGTGCGAGATCAGTTATGGTAATGCCATACTTGATGGCCATGCTTAACTGTTGAATTAGCTCACCTCCTTCAGGTGCAACCACTCGCGCCCCGATCAACTTATCGGTTTCCGAGTTGCGTATCAGTTTGATAAAACCACGCGTATCGCGGGCAGCAATACTGCGAGGCACTTCTGAAATGGGCAGTTTCGATATTTCAAACGAAATACCTTCGGCTTCTGCCTGAACTTCATCGAGCCCGGCACCCGCGATCTGAGGATCGGTAAAGACCACCCAGGGCAACGAAGAATAATCCACCCTCTTTTCTGCACCCATGAATGCATTTTCAACTGCGATCTTACCTTCATAGGCGGCTGTGTAAACAAATGCGGGCGTAGTAGTAACATCGCCTACAGCATATACATTGGGCACACTCGTCTCCATTTTTTCATTTACCATAATGTGACCAGCTTTGGCTAGCTGTAGTCCGATATTCTGTAGTCCAAGTTTTTGTGTGTTTGGTTTTGTCCCAGATACTACCACAATTTTACCGGGCTCTACTAATTTTTTAATTGCGCCATCCGAGCACTTACAATAAATGGTGGTTTCGCTACCCGATTTTTCAAATTTCACCGCGCGGAAATTCGGAAGTATTTCAATGCCTTCCCTTTTCATGTGGGTTTCAATTTCCTCGCTGATGTCTGGAGTTTGGGTGCGCAAGACTCGGTCAGTAAATTCAATGATGCGTACTTTAACACCTAGCCGATTATACGCCATCGCGATTTCCAGTCCAATGTAGCCCGCCCCCATGATGGTAATACTCTCAGGTTTTTCTTCCACGTCAAACAAGCTCGCGTTGGTGAGATAGCCAACTTCGTTTAATCCTTCTATTTCAGGAATGTTAGTAGTAGCACCAGTGGCAATAATAATTTTAAGAGCTGTGTATTTATGCTTTCCATTCACCAAAATGCTCTTGCTGTCTGTAAATTCAGCCCAGCCTTCAACCATCGTTAAGTTTTCAAAATCACCAACTACATCCAGGTATTTCTTTTGTTGCAAAAGGGATACAAGTTCTTTTTTGTCCTGAATAACTTTTCTAAAATCAATGTCAGCACCACGCGGTTTGATGCCCGCGAAATTAGAGTGCTTGGCGTGATATACTGTTTCGGCAGCGCGAATCAATGTTTTGGATGGAACGCAGCCCACATTCACACAGGTTCCGCCAAAAGGAAGACCTGCGTTTATCATCAATGTGGAAAGCCCTAGTTCCTCAGCCTTGATGGCCGCTGAGAATGCAGCCGAGCCACCCCCAATAATGATTAAGTCAAAGTGGTCTTTACCGTTCCCGTTACTGGAGAATTCACCAACAACTCGGTAGCTTTTTGTTGCATTGATAGTGTCGATGATTTCCTGTTTGGAGATGAGGGATGCATCGAAAGTAAATTCCCCTTTTTTATCGGAGTAGCTGATATGCTTATTGACAATTCCCTTTTTACCTTCAAATCTTTTTCCGATCGACACCGCGCAATGATCACAGGTCATCCCGGTGATTTCGAGCGCTACACTGGATACTGTATTGTTTGTATTGTCTTGCATATACTGATTCAGTTGCAGAGATGTGAACGTTTAATTCTTCTTTTTAGGAACACAACAAGCGTGCGCGGGTGAAATTCTGTCTTCCTTTTTTTCGTTCTTTCCGTTGAGTTCCGCCTTGTAGCCGATTGCCTCTATTGCCGAGATGATTTCCTCCGGCTTAATTACTTTCGGATCATACGTAACGAGGGCTTTGTTCTCAGTAAACTTTACCTCCGATTTTGCTACTCCTTTCTTTTCAGACAAAGTGGCTGTAACATGATCAACACAACCCTGGCACGTCATGCCCATTACTTTGAGATCAATCACTTTAGCAGAGGCATTAGCAAATGGGTTCGGCTGACCTTGTGCAAATGCTGCTTTACAATTGCATCCGCAAATCAGTGCGGCTGATAAAAAAGTGAAGAGTATCGTTTTCATTTTTTTGAGTTTAGTTTTCGATTGATTTTGCGTCAGTTACTTTATATCCAGTTGCGTTTACCGCATCTACTAAAGCCTGTTTGGTAGCTTTGCCCGCGTCATACTTAACGAGGCTGGTGCCTTGTTCGTAAGAAGTGTTGTGCTCCAAAACACCGGGTACCTCATCAAGGGCATGATTGACATATTCAGAACAACTCAGACAAGTCATTCCTGAAATCTTTAGCTCGACTTGATGAAGATTATTCTTCTCTACAATTACAACATTCGATATCGGACTCTTCGGATAGAAAATATGTGAATAGCTTGGGAATGCAAGCAGAGCCACGCCAAAAACAGTAACTATGCCTAAGAAAGATTTCGATTGCCAAAAGGACGGCTTTTCGTCTGTCTCACATTCACAGGTTACTTCCTCTTGCTTACGAGGCTTCAATTTTTGATACCAGGCAAAACCAAGAACCAACGTAGTTATTCCAATCAGGTAAGGTCTTATCGGTTCCAGCCAGGAGAAAGTCGCGGCAATACCACCCATCCCGGATATCAAAGCGAGTACCGGTGTGATGCAACACAACGAAGCCGACAGGGCAAGCACTGTGCCCGCAATCCATGTCTTGTCTTTTTTCTCGTTCATACAGTTTCTTGTTTTAGATTCACATCTCTGATTTGTTTAAAAAAAGGTCGAAGCGTCTTCAGGTGCTCGGCACAAATGGAGTAGAAGATAGTTTGTCCCACTTTACGTGCTTCAATCAATCCTCCATCTTTCATTTTACGCAAGTGTTGTGAAATGGCCGGAATGCTCATCTGGAGAATATCACTCAAGTCGCAGGGGCAGAGCTCTTTTTCTGAGTCAAGCAAATAAAGGATTTTGAGTCGTGCCTCGTTACCCGCCAGACTAAGCAAACTTCCCAGGCGATTGAATGCCGACTGCTTGCTCTGTATTTCATTTTTACATTCGCGAATCTGAACTGGATCGGCTAATGACCGAATGCATATATTCTCACTCATATTTTTTTCCTTTGACTTAAGAACTGTCAAAGCTAATAAAAGGTTTCATTATTTAAGCAAATCCTTAAATACAAAAAACATTTTTAACCCCTTTCGGGAAGAATGATCAAGACATCAGGAAAAATTGCAGGTTATCTCGATGGTTTTTTGCGTTTCTCCTTACTCATACGCAACTACACGGCAACAATGCTTATCGAAATTAAACGGGAAGAATCATCAAGACGCAGGGAATTACGATCATTTTAACCCGCCTAAATAGCCCACACTTTTGCAATGTGCTTTCAGATGCAAGCACAAAAATAAATTATCAACTAAACAAAAAATCAATGACAACAGTAAAACCTCTAACACGTGATCAGGCAGCCGCCTCGGTGCAACCTATCTTCGATGCATTGAAATCGAAAGTAGGTATGGTTCCTAACTTGTACGCAACCATCGCAAACTCGGCTAACACGCTACCGGCCTATCTTTCGTTTGATGAAGCACTAAGTAAGGGTGTCTTTACAGCAAAGGAGCGTCAAGCTATTTTTCTTGTGGTGTCGCAAGTGAACGGCTGTCATTATTGCCAGTCAGCACATACCGCTATTGGAAAGATGAATGGATTTACAGAGGAAGAAACTATTCAGTTAAGAACCGCCACCATTGCGGACAAAAGATTGAACGCGTTAACCTCTCTCGCTGCCGAGATTACACGCAATCATGGCAAACCATCGCTACAGGCGTTGGAGAACTTTTATGCAGCTGGTTTTGGTGCAGATGCGCTTGTCGAATTGGTGGCACACATTGGCTACAAGACAGTGGCAAATTATTTACACAACATTACACAGTTTCCGATTGACTTCCCCATGGCCAAAGAACTGGAAAGTGTAACTGTATAATGGATATGAGAAAAACATCATTAGATATTATGGAAAATAAAATTAACTGGAAGAACGCAATCATCGCAGGTGTACTAGGTACGATCTTGTTTGATATTGCTGGACTTATTCTGGCAGGTCAATGGTGGGATGTACCCGCATTGCTTGGAGAGAAGACGGGACTTGGAATGGGGTATGGAATATTTGGCCATTACGCCAACGGAGTGCTGCTTGGAATTTTGTATGCCGGTATCGCACCGTCCTTGTGGGGCCCTAATTGGCTACGCCCCTTCATTTTCATGGCCGGGGAGACAGTAGCATTAGTCTGGTTCTTTATGTTCCCGCTGCTTGGTGCTGGTATTGCCGGAGTAAAAATGGACCCGATGGTACCCGTTGCCTCCATGATACGGCATTTGCTTTTTGCCGTACCGTTCATATTTCTTATTAAGCCGAGAGACTAACTTAAAGCTGTGTATTAAAACAGGAGATGGATGCATCTCTTGTTTTTTTACCATTCAAATGAGAACAAATAACTCAAATCATTGACCACTAAAGTTCTTCAAGTCGGGGGTCCAATCGTAATCCTTGTATTTGATTTCGTAGCTGGACAAATCCTTGTTGAGATACCTACTCATGATGTCGAGTATCCCCTCTTCACCGCCAAAATCACCTCTGAACCATTGCATGATTTTCGTAACATACACCAGCTTCAATTGATGATCGAATTCAGTTTCGCTCTCTAAAAATGTTTGTGTTGCTATTTCCAACTGTTTGTCAAGTTCGGTCATGTTGTAAAAGGCAATGAGCGGGCAACTTTTAGCTCCACAGTTTAATGCAAAATGTATTCGATAGTCAAAATGATTTACCGCTAATTGTTTGATTGGGTTTGGTGGAAGGAATTGAGGCAAATATCCGAGGCTATATTTCCATCTATATTTTCTGAGGATGCCGTGTTCAATATCATCAAGACTAAAGGTAGCATCCGCAAAGCGCACGTCTCTATCCGTGTAAATGGTTTCCTTGCCCTTCTTATCATTAATCGCGAAAATCTGATAATAAGCATTGTACATATTAATCCAAAATACTTTGCGTGCATCATCGTTATTGAGGCCTTTATTCAAATCAGCTAGTGAATAGGCGGATAAAGCTGCCTGAAGAGAATCAATAGGCTTACCTATCTTTACCCGGTAAAGTATTAATGATGATAATTCAAGAAGAGATTTATTAAGTGATCCTCCTTCAGGTTTAATAATCGGAAGGGCTGAGATTTTCCAAATCACGCTAAAGAGAAATAGCGTGCCTGCAACGATGAAGAAACTTTTCATTTTAAAAGATTTCCTTTTTCCTCCTATTGCTTGAGCTCTTTCAACACCGCTAAGAGCAAATTTCCTTTCAGTCTTTTCTTATAATCAGGGTTAATATACTCGAACATTATCTCACCGAGTTGGTTGAAAACAAATACTGACGACACCGGCAACATCCCGGTGTTTCGGCCATCGCTCGCCATGTTTAATCTTTCCCTTGAAGCCTCAGGAACTGAATAGGCGAGTCCAAAAGCTTTTGACAACTCCATATCTGCATCTGATAGAAGTGAATAATTGAGCTTATGTTTTTCAATCGAGGCCCTTAAGTTTGATGGAGAATCCGGGCTTATAGCGATAATCTGGTAGCCCAGCTCCAGAATTTGCTGTTCAATGGTTTGAAGCTCGGCAAGGTGAAGGTTGCAGTAAGGACACCATCCACCACGATAGAAAATCAGTACCGTTGGTCGCGACTTGATCAGATCGGTCAGTTTAACGTCCCCTGACTTTGAATTTTTCAAAACCAAATCAGGAGCCATTTCACCGATCAATAACGGTGAAATGTCGGTTGCTTTTTCAGGCATGATAGTTTGTCCGTATGCGTTCCTGGCGATAAGAAAAGTAAGGCATATCAAAACTGCACGAAAAAGGAATGCTTTCATAATGCGTAAAGAAAAGTGATCCCTAAAATTAACATCAACAGTAGTCTGGTATAAGCGTTTGACAGACAATCGTCACTAAAAATCACATTGTGTCAATGATTGGACAGTTGTATTTTGGTTGTTATAAATCGATCCATGACTTTTAATTGAAAAGACACATTTGCAACTTATAAAATAAAGTATGGCTTTCATTGAAGTAATTGAATACGAAGAAGCGACAGGGGAATTAAGAGGGATCTATGACCACTTGATAGCTACGCGTGGCAAACTGGCCGATGTTCATAAAATTCAAAGTCTGAATCCGCCAACAGTCTTAAGCCACATGAATTTATATAAGGACATTATGTTTGGTTCATCTCCCCTGAAGCGGTACCAAAGGGAAATGATCGCGGTGGTAGTATCGATGACCAATCAATGTGAATACTGCGTCAAGCATCACGCGGAAGCACTTAATCAATACTGGAAAAGCGATGAAAGAGTTTCAGGCTTATTAAAAATGTCAGAAGATGCCCAGTTAGACAAAAATGACACAGCACTATGCACGTTTGCACGGGATATAACTTTAAACCCTGAACTAATTACGAAGCAAAAATTGGATGCGCTACGGCATACTGGCTTCGATGACAGAGCGATATTAGATGCAACGTTAGTCGTTAGTTACTTCAATTTTGTGAATCGAATTACCCTTACACTAGGCCTTCAGGTAAATGAGCAAGAGGTTTCAGGCTATAAATATTGAACTTGATATGTCTCGTAGTTGACACAATGGTGATAAACCATTATTTGATCAACTTTTCAAACTCAATAGAAGTTGTATCTGTGTACAAAAAAATAAAATGAGAAACATCAGTCTTAAAACAATTAGTGGAAGATTTATTTTCATGGCTCTTCTATTTTTAATTGTAACTGGTGGATTAACGATCCTGGTTACAACCCAAAACAGAAATTCTTCTCGTACACTAACTATCATGCAAGAAATCCGAATTCCAATCCGGCTCACTTCCGGCAACATAATTGGGAGTATTGATCGGGTGATGAGTTTGCAAAGAGCATATATGCTTTCTGGCAATACACAATTCAAAGAAGATCGGTTAAAGGTTTACAAAAGTGAGATTTATCCTGCCGCAGAAACGTTAAGCCATCTTAAAAAGAACTTAAACGATGACGAAGCAAAAGCAATTACAGATATCGAAATCAAGGTGAAGGACTTTGAGGAGGTTCAAAACGAAATCCTCAACTACTTTGAAAAAAATGCATTGCCGCCCATGAAGCAAATTGAAAAAGCAAACGAGCAAGAGTGGCAACAAATGACAGAAGTATTCATAGCCAAATTGAAAGCAGACAGGGAATTGAGTGACCAGATAAAATTAGCCAATACGCTGAGAGATCAGCTACTCAAATTGGTTACTGACTTACGGAATTCAGAGGAAAAGCAATTGACAAATGAGGTGTCCTTCGTAACGACTAATATGTCACGCTCCCAGTATATTGTAATCGTTACCTCAGCTTTGATTTTGGTCTTCTTGATTGGGTTAACCATAGTTAATATCCGATCACTACGAAGGTCCATTCAGAAGCCGGTTGAATTGATCAATGTTCTGGCATCAGGCGAATTGCCCGAGAGAATTGATGAAAGTACAGATGAGTTAAATGAGATCTTAAATGCTGGCAAAAGACTTACTTCAAATATTCAATCGGCAAGTCAATTTGCTTTAGCCATTGGTGAAGGCAATCTTGACAAATCCTATAAAGAAGCAAGTGAGAAAGACGTGTTAGGAAAATCGTTGCTTCACATGCGCGATCGGTTAAAGGAAATAGCTCTTGAGGAGCAAAGGCGCAATTGGACGACCGCTGGGATCGCTGAACTTGGAAATATTTTGCGCGCAACAAGTAATTCTGAACAATTGTACTTAAACATACTTTCTTACATGGTCAAGTATGTGAAGGCTAACCAAGGCGCTCTTTACATGGTTGATAGGTCAAACAATCAAACCTTGTTGCGGATGGTTTCGTGTTATGCTTATAACAAAAAGAAATTCATTGACCAGGTGATAGAGCCTGGGTACGGGTTGGTAGGTCAGGCCTATTTAGAGAAGCACCCAATTTTTATTAAGGAAGTGCCCAAAGACTTCGTGCGTATCACTTCAGGTTTGGGAGAGGCGCTTCCACGCACACTATTGATTAGCCCACTTGTGATTAACAATGAAGTCTTTGGAATTCTTGAGATGGCAACGTTTAAGGAATTTGAAGACCATGAACGAAACTTTGTCCGTTTAGCTTCTGAACAAATTGCATCAGTAATATCAACAACGATAACCAACGAACGAACTTCTATATTATTAAAAGAGTCGCAACAACAGACCGAAGAATTAAGATCACAAGAAGAAGAGATGAGACAAAACATGGAGGAGCTATCAGCAACTCAAGAAGAAATGGCAAGGAAGGAACGTGAATACATGAACCGAATCAAATTATTGGAGGAATCTTTACTAAAAGAAACGAGTGTCCAACATCCTGCCTAAGACTAAAGAATTTCTTAAAATAAAGCAATATTTTCGCATACATCTAAGAACAGGTTAAATTTGTCTTTGAATTGTATGGAAGATAAAATCTGGTATCTAAAGCAAATAAATATTTTAAAGTGCCTGACTGATAAGGAGCTGATGACGCTGGGTTCGCAGTGCTCCATGATCCGATACAAAAGAGGCGACCAGGTGTATCTTCCACAAACTACACCAAACATTTATTTTATTAAATCAGGCGGAGTAAAATTGGTGAGCGTCACAAGCGATGGAACTGAAATGGTGAAGGACGTAATAGCCGAAGGTGAAATATTTGGAAAGTTTTTTGGGGTAGATATGAATGAACAAGAGCAAATGATTGCGTTGGAAGATTGCATGATCTGTTACTTACCATTTACAGACTGGCAAATTTTCATAAAAGACAACCCTGCGTTGAATTTATCTTTCATCAAGTGGATTGGCCTTCGCATAAAAAGGATTGAGCGAAAAATGGACTCACTCTATTTTAAGACCTCGCGACAACGGATTGTCGAAACCTTAATTGAAATGGGCAAGCGCCTCGGAAAGCGAGATAGTTCAAATAACATAATCATTAAGCTTGATCTTAAGCATAATGAACTTGCTCAATTGACAGGCTCCAGTCGGCAATTTGTGAATACTTTTCTTAACGAGTTAAGACAAAAAAAACTAATAGACTATACAAGATCAACATTTATTCTGAAGGAATCCTTCATAAATGATGAAAATGGTTCTTTTTCAAATTAACTTGGCGAGATCACGGATCAAGATTCGTCTTCGATCAAAGTAAATCAAGTTTTCTTTTTTTAGTTCGTTGAAGGTAGAGGAAACACTTTGGCGAGACAGCCCAACCAGCTTAGCAATATCCCGATGAGTTAGCGGTGTCATAATCACAATTTCGTCTCCTACTTTTTTACCCTTCCACTCAGCAGCATCCTTCAAAAATTCTACGACCCGGGTGCGTGTGTCTTTAAAAGCCAATAGCTCAAATTTTCTTTCAAGTTTGAGTAAACGAAGCCCCACCAGTTTTGTGATGCTCAAACTAAACTCCCGATCATTCAACATGAGCTGCTTGATATCTTCCAAGCCCCACGCGCAGATGATTGTGTCATTGTCCATGACTTGCGCAAAATCAGATCTTTTACCTTCCTCCGCCAATGCCAGTTCACCAAAAATCTCCCCAGTGGATAAAATGGACTTTACTACCTCCTTATTTTGCTCATTGCGATAAAAAATTTTCACTCGCCCTTTGGCTACAAAAAAGATGGTATCAGCCTTTTGGTCTTCAAAGTATACATAGTCATCTTTCTTGAAATTAAGAAAAGTATGAGACCCTTCAGTCTCCTTCAATTTGACCGGACATAACACCTTGTACAAATTCACACTCTCGAAATACCAAATGGCGGCTGGTTTCACTTTGGGTAGTTAATCAAACCAGCAATATAACTCAAATTAGCTACAACATAATCCTAGCCTATAACCTGCTATGAGGGGTGCACTTCAGGGCACAATGTAATTAGGTTGAATAATTCTATAAATGTTAATTTTATATTCCACATGAATTGACATTTGTATGTGCTACCATAAATCGCTAGCTCAAAAAGAGCAGGAACTTTTAGAGCACTATGATGCTTCTTTTCAGTCGATCACCGAAGAACTTGAGCCAGTGAGGGAGCGGTTCGATACGTTAATGAAGAAGGATGAGAAGTTAGGAGCGTTGAGTATTCAGAATTCTGAACAGATACATTCTCTACTAGTTACCTATTCACAAAAGGATTCGCTTCCCTCCTGCTATACCAAACAAGAATTGTCTGAATTGAAGTGGTGTCTAAAGACGCTTGCCGGTTTTGGGGATCACAGTATTCAGCGCTACTATGAAAATGGATTTGATTTTCTTCCTACTCCAATAGTCACTGCCGGAGACCCAACCCAATTCAAATTGTTTAAGTGGGGACTGATCCCCTTTTACATGAGTGACAGAGAGAAGGCGATGACGCTGCGGACGCAGACATTGAATTGTATTTCGGAAGAGATGTATGAGAAGAGTTCTTATAAAGATGCTGCGAAGAATGGGCAACGATGCCTAATACCTGTTACCGGTTTTTTCGAATGGCGATGGCTTGATGAACCGGGGACGGTTAAGATCCCTTATTACATAACTTTCAGAGACCAGAAGGTGCGATCTATGGCCGGGCTGTATAGCAGATGGAAAGATAAAGAGACGGGCGAATATTATTACACCTACACGGTGTTAACAACAAGAGCGAATAGCATTCTTGAATATGTTCACAACGCCAAGAAAAGAATGCCTGTGTTCATTGCCAAAGAGGATGAGAAGGCCTGGCTTGACAAGGGACTAAGTTCAAAGGATGTGCTTGATTTGTGTCAGCCATCACAAGACACATCGATGCGAGCTTATACGATTACCAAGATGCTAACGACACGTAATATTGTTACCAATGTGCCGCAGGTGCTTGCTCCCATGAACTATAATATCGCTATTCAGGAGGCTGACCATTTTCTACAAACAGGAGAAAAAAAGAAAGCGTTGGAAGCATTCAAGAATGCAGTGGCCGGAGAAAAAATACGGATCGAAGACTTGGAAAATGCGGCTAAGCAGGAGATCAAGGCAGAGTTGGAAATAGGAGTTTAAGGAACTTGTAAGCAGCTTCATTTCGCTACTCTTTTGAAGCAAATCATCGAAATTAGAATAATTTGGCATTCTTAAGCTATTTTAAATTAGTAATTGCTAATTATTTTAGTATTTAATTACCTTCGTGGTGTAAACAATTGCCACCATGCAGAGTAAGGTTGACATATTCAGAAATCTACAAGCGGACGTTTTGCGGTTGCAAGGATTTAGGAGTGTGAATAATACTGAACTTGATTTGAGGCTGGGAGAAATAGCAGAGGCTTTTCCGAACCAATCGTTTCCGATTGGAGCAATTCATGAATTCGTTTCACTTCAACCAGAAGATAGTGCTGCGACCAATGGATTTCTGGCTGCACTACTTGCAGTGATGATGGGAGATCATGGAGCTGTTTTGTGGATCAGTGAGTCACGTAAAATATTTCCGGTGGCATTGAAGTATTTCAATCTTGATCCTGACCGACTCATTTTCGTGGATCTGCAAAAAGAGAAGGATGTGATGTGGGCGATGGATGAAGCCTTGAAGTGTGGCTCACTTACCGCTGTCGTTGGCGAAGTGCGTGAAGTTGATTTCACCGCTTCAAGGCGATTGCAGTTGGCGGTGGAGAAAAGTAAGGTGACCGGTTTTCTGTTGCGCAGCAAATTCAAAAAGCTGGAAGCAAGTGCATGTGCGGCAAGGTGGATGGTGACTTCGTTACCCAGTGACGCTGATGGTCACCTTCCAGGCATTGGCTTTCAGCGCTGGGGAGTGGAAGTCACAAAAATCAAAAACGGACGGTCGGGTGGGAGGGGTG
>CAZNCO010000055.1:0-12996 GCA_964571345.1 uncultured Ohtaekwangia sp. | reverse complement strand
CTATTACACTACCTACGCCCAACGACAGGAACATTCGCGTGGCGCAAAACACATGCATTGGTTTCTCAATCAGGGCCTACCGCTTTCTGTTTATCTTAAAACAAAACAGGGTTGGCAATTCATCGACTATATTGATATGATTGGCCCGATGGCAGCCCGCGATGTGGTGGTGCCTATTGATCTAGCCAAGGCTAGTGGTAATGAAGTGAAAATAAAATTGGAATGCGGCTTCATGTTCTGGGAAGTTGACTATGCAGGAATGGATTTTTCAAAAAACCTCCCCATGGAAATAAATTACATCAAGCCCTCTTCGGCCATCGATGAAAAAGGAAACACAGTGACCTCGCTCCTGATTGCTGCCGATGAAAAATATCTGCACCAAACGCAGATTGGAAATGCGGTGACAGTAAAATATGATGCTCCTGTTACTTCAAAAGAGTATCATCAATCTCTCTTCCTTCACAGTCGCGGGCACTATGAATATATTGTCGACTATCAGAATAAGCCAAACTGGATTAAGGTAAGTTGGCTTTCAAGGAAGCATGGCTTTTCACATTTTTCGAAAGCACGGTACATTGATTTTCTGAAAGCCCCCCAGCCTGCTACAACGGTAATGATAAGTGGTAATGACAACTGAAATTCTCCGAAGCCCTCTGCCCAGGCTGCAACGCACTGTTGTTGATCGCTTGAGATACATCACAACAACAAAAGCGGCTGGCTACGATTCGAGTATCACGGGGCTTTCGAAAACCTGGATATTTTGGCGGATACATCTAAACCTCTTGTGGATCGCGATCCGCCAATACCGGAATCCAATTCAGGTGATCACTGTTTTGAAATCTCTTGAACAATTGAGAAAAAAATTTCTGGGCGATGTGCAAATCAAAAAGATGGTGAAGGTGAACGGAAAATATTACTGGGACTTGTATACTCCAGGTTGGAAATCGAATGTATTCTATGAATTCCTCAAAGCTGAACTAGCCCGGATTTCGCCAGCATCAATTAAAACGAATCGGTTCTTGAATGTTTTTATTTCTATTACCAAAAAATGCCCTTTGCGTTGTGAGCATTGCTTTGAATGGAATTCCTTAAACACAAAAGATGGACTCACTCTAAATGATCTAAAAAAAATCGTAGCGAGGTTTCAGAGCAAAGGTGTATCTCAAATTCAATTCACCGGGGGTGAACCAATGCTTCGGGTGCATGATCTGGTTGCCGTGCTTGAATCAGCATCTAAACAAACCGACTTCTGGGTTTTAACGTCAGGGTTTAACTTCACGCATGCCAATGCAGCAAAACTAAAGGAAGCTGGTTTGACAGGCGTGGTCATTAGTCTCGATCATTTTGATCCCGAACATCACAATGCTTTTCGCGGCCACAGTCAGTCTTTCGAAATTGTTCAGGCGGCTGTAAAAAATGCTCTTGCCGCAAACCTGGTTGTAGCACTATCCATTTGTGTTACACGCTCGTTTGCAACCGAATCCAACCTGATGAAATATGCAGAGCTCGCCAAAAGTATGCATGTTCCCTTCATTCAACTCTTAGAACCAAAAGCGGTCGGTCACTACCAGGGACTTGATGTTTTGTTAAAGGCAGAACACGAACAAACCCTCTCCAACTTTTATCTCAAAATGAATTCAGATAAAAAGTACATAACCTATCCGATTGTTTGCTACCACGGCTACTACCAACGAAGACTTGGATGTCTCGCTGCCGGAGACAGATCGCTTTATGTTGATGCAGACGGAGATTTACATTCATGTCCATTTTCGCCTGCCAAAAGAGAAAGCATCCTTGTTGAAGACATTGATCCGCCCATCCATCGCTTACGCGAAACCGGATGCCACAGCTTCAAACAAATAGTAACTCAATGACAGGTTGGCAATTGGGTAAATAACTTGCGAGTGTTTATTTCTTCTTTTATAGCGCAAGGATCAGGTACTACAAAACAATCACTTTCTTTGTGACAGTAGTTTGACTATTGGATAGAGAAATAAAATATATCCCTGCGGGTAATTCAATTTTGCCACGGGATAGCAAAAGACCAACCGTTTCCTCGGATATTACCTGACCTGTTGGCGTTGTAATCCCAATGCGCGTACTTGAATTCAGTTCCTCACCCCGAAAATTAATCACACCATCTAAAGAGGGATTGGGGTATACTTCCCATTTCCCTTCAGCACCTTCGATGCTGGTAATCAAAGTCCAGTAAAAGTTCTGCTCCTTTAAATCAGTGGTTATCGATGCAATGTTTATGTGCTGTGGCTGAAATGTATGAGTCGCTGACCGTGGAGTAACAATACCACTCCACCCTTCAGGCACGACAACCGAATATAGGCCCTCGGCATTCGTTGTCACCAAATCAGGAAATCCGTCGAGCCTGATCTCTGCTAATGGCGCACCGGCAGCGTTGGTGATCATACCTGATATCCGGTACGTTTTGTTTTCAACGATAGTTGCCAGAAAATTTACATTCGTTACATCACTCTGAATATTTTCGATAACAAAAGACACAGGCGCAAAAGTGTGATTTGGCTTCAACGGCATAACGGATCCTGACCACCCTGCTGAAACCAATGTCACAAATGTTCCATCTTCACGAATGCGCGTAAATTCCGGAAGGCCTTGAAGTTCGATCTCCGACATTACCCCTCCTGAAGCATCGGTGATTTTTCCGGCAATCATTTTTTTTCCTTCAGGCCGGGCCGTAAACTCCAAAGCATACACATTTTGGTATACAGGCGCTATCATCACATTTGCAGGATAGATTTCCATTGCCGCAGCCGCCAGATGAATTTCACCCGACCATCCATGAGGAACGGAAGAGACAAAAGCCCCGTTTTCATTGGTGATCAAAATAGTATCCGCAAATCCCCTCACTTCAACATTAGCTACAGGATTTCCAAACACATCTTTAACAAAGCCCCACACACCGTGTGTGCCAGTGTAGGTTGCAATAAAATTCTGATGAATATCCTGCTGGATTGCCTGGATGTTAACAGAAGCCGGTTCAAATATATGTTGTGAATATCTTGGGGTAAGAGTACCCGACCAGTTGCGAGGCACTTTAATTTGATAGTCGCCATTCAAGTTCGAGTAGGTGTTAGAAAATGAATTAACAATAGAAGCCGCCAATGGTTTTCCCTGATCGTCCACCACCTTCCCTGCAATTGTAACCGGATCAATCATGCTTAGTGTGGTACTATAAATGCGTTCATCTAAAAATTGTGACATGAAAACTCTCCCATATGAATCTTCAAAGAAGCTTTGCGCTTCAAAAATAGTAGTAAGGCTTGTGCCCGTTCCCTTAGAATATTTGAGCCAAGTGATCCCATTGTCACTAGAGATATAGGTTCCGCCCAGTGCAGGTGTATTGGTGACAGAGCTATACCACTCTCCATTTTTTGAAAAATGAATGTGATTCAGATTAGGATCAAGCCACCAGCTGGGAGACTTGCGAATACTGAGGGCTCTCCAGTAGAGAATACTTCTCAGGTCATTACGGTGCTTAATAATATTGAGGCTTGTTGAAAAATTGGTTACGGTGCCTGCAACACTTACAATGACAGAATCGTGTGGAGTGATATTTATGGAAAATGTATTTTGAACTTTAATCAACCCAAGCTGTGCAACATTTAATTGGATATGATCCCAGGTAAGACCATCATCATCCGAAATAAAAAGGCCTCCATCGCCAGCTACCCATTGATCAGCCATTGCAACATACAATCGTCCAAACCTGTCAACCGAAATATCTTCCCCAAACAACGATGTGTTGGATAGTCCATTATTTCTTCTTTCCCAAGTGCGCAGATTTCCTGAACTATAGAAAACACCATCTCCGGTATAGCCATGATCTTCATCAAAAAATGCAGTGATGAAAAAATACGCTCCACTTTTGTTTTGTAAAATCTTTTTAATCGGATAACGGGTCGGAACATTCACAGAGTCCCACGTTACTCCGGCATTGGCTGAATAATACAGCATACCTGTGCCTCCCGCCAGAATCACACCTGAAGTATTGGAATAAACGGAGTGAATCCAACGCGACTTTAAAGGTTGTGTCCAATGAAAACCACCATCTCCCGTTCGCCAAATGCCGCGGGGTGTGCCTACCCACAAAATAGAATCACCTGCGCCTGTCATGCAGGTTTTTTCACGACCAGGAAAGGCAGGAACGAGCGTCCATGATTCTTGTGCAATAGCTTGAAAAGAAAAAAGGAAAAAGAGCAAACCCGATAAATATCGAAAGAATAATTGCAAGAGCCTTAATTTTTAATGAAGGCATTTACGAAGCATTATGAATTTAAGTTGCAGGAATAGAAAATTCTAATTTCTGTGGGGTGCCGCGTGTTTGCAGCTTGAATCTTGAGCTATAACTTATTCAACCCAGGTTATAAACCTTCAACAGAATTGAGATAGTCGATTAAGAATTCCAGGTCTTGCCCCGAATTGACGTTGAGATTATTCCTGTCAAGATATTCTTCAATTTCCGGAACCTTTTTGATGAAGGCTTTAATGATTTTCTTTCTGGTGGCTTTGAATACAGAAAGGTTGTGATCCATACAGATATAATAGGTAAAGGAATTGTCCATGATCACCTTTTTTAGTCCGCGCGAAGAGGATGGCGAGGACGATCCTCCCGTTGGGTCGTACGACATTTCGTATTCATTGCTGGCTATTTGATCAATTCGTTTCACTACATATTTAGCACTCACACCAAGTTTTATTTTTTTCTGATCGGCATTTGTCTCCACGATATCGCGAGATAGATTCAGAAAAATATTATCGGCTAAGTTGTAAGAAAAATGCCCTGATCGTGCATGACCAAGGTGTCGCCACGTTCAGTGATCACGAGCATCGCACCGCGAACGAAATCATAATTAAATTTTGCACCTTCTTGAACCTTTCCATTCTTGTAAAAGATTTTTCCAGTGCGAAATTCTTTATACCGATAGTGTTTTGGCGCTTGTAAGCTTTCTGTGAGGTTAGCGGTTGACATTGCCCTGATTCCGGCATTGGTTGACAGGTCTTGCCCGCAGGCGTCCCCGAAAATAAAAGCCAACAAAATCAAAAAAGTTATGGACGATTTCATGGTAATCTAATTTACAATAAAATTCTGACCGCATCAAAGATCAGATGATTTTGAAATCTGCCTGGAGTGGTTTTGAATTTAAAACATGACGCAAACCAAATCTTCAAATCACTAATCAATATTCACTCATCACAAATCAGAATTTTTTAACCACAGAGCACACAGAGAGCCACAGAGAATGTACAGAGTTTTCTCTGTGTTCCCTCTGTGATCCCCGTGACCTCTGCGGTTTGAATTTTGAAATAACACAATCTAAATCTTCAATCACTAATCAATTCGCAACCACGGAGCACACAGAGAGCCGCAGAGAATACACAGAGTTTCTCCGTGTTCCCTCCATGATCCCAGTGTTCTCTGTGATTTTGAATTTTGCACTGACGCAATCCAAATCGCCAATCACTAATCAAAAATCACTAATTAAAAATCCATTTTAACCACGGAGCACACATAGTGCCAAAGAGAATGCACAGAGTTTCTCCGTGTTCCCTCCGTGAACTCTGTGGCCTCTGTGGTTTTGAATTTTGCTCTGGCGAAATACAAATCTTCAATCACTAATCACAAATCAATAATCTCAAATCAGCTTTTTTGAACATGACTCCTTGGTTGGTATGCCAGCGTGTTTTCAAATTGGTGAGATCAACCTGGGCGGATGTGCGGCTGCACGACAAAAGCAAAAGTGCGATGAGGAAATGGGCTGGGTTATCTAAGAATTGGGATCACGCGATACGATCGAGCTCACTTTAACTCTATTATTCAAGACAAGTCATGTGAAAGTGGTTGCTGCTTAGGGCTTGATTCATCTGACTGTCTTGAATGGAATTCCGCAATTCTATCGCTGCAACATTTGCCTGTAATTAGTGAGACTAGGCCATGACCAAACTTATTTAATACACTTTGATAATAACCAGCTGAGTCATTGTCTAATTCATTTCCGTCTACGTCAACAAAGTTACCGCACCATCCGCATCTGTAAACAGTACACTCTTCTATCCTGAAATTATTAAGACTTTCTATTTTTTTCGTCACTTGATCTTTCTGTTGAGGAATGTATCCATCATCCAATTGCCTTCTGACATTCACGTTCTCTTGTATATATGCTCTAAACTCATCGGTTGACATAACATTATGTCGACCATCATAAGTGGAAGGATTCAAATTGTAAACTGACCTTTTTCCAAAAATCACAAAACTTCCTTTTAGCCATCGCGTAATATGCCTTGCTGAATTGGGTATGTAATAGTCATTTTTATTATACATCCTGTCTTCGTAAGAAAAATACGGATAATATTCTCCAGACGCTTCGCTCAGCTCTTCAAAAGCATATTCGATTTCATCTTCAACTTCTTCTTCGTCTAAAATATTTACCTTAATTTTTTCCTTAATTTTTTTATTCACATTGTCGCCATGTGGCAAGATTTCTTCCGCCTCAAGTCTAAAATAATTCCACTCAGAGTTGTAGCCAAACGATTCAAATAGCAATCTCTTTGGTTTCACAATGTGTACAAATTGAAAATCCAATTCTATACATCCATCTTCTATAGCTGGTCTTACATTACGTAGGTCAAGGCCTCCACTGTTCGGAAAGAAAAGATGGTTTAGATTCTCATATGAGCAAACCAATTTTAAAATTTTAATTATATCGGCAACGTTCTCCCAAACAACTCGTGATGGTTTTGAGATTGGAAAAAGTTTTGCCTGAATCTCAAACCATTGTTGTTGATTTCTATCGTGGAAATTTTTCGAAAGTTTCTTCCAATTTAATAGTGACTCGATAAATTCTTCAATGGAAGGTCTTACTTTAGGATCATTGTCAGTAGATTTTAAAAGTAAATCATCTATAGGAGAAGTATATTCTCTGAAAAATGTCTTCTTCAAATTAACAATAGAATCAGGCGAATATTGACCATCAAACCCTTTAGAGTTGCCAGTCAAAATAATCCATAGAGTTTTAGCCAAAGAATAGACATCAGCTTTTGCAGCATCTGCTTTAGATGACTCTCTTCTCATTTCAGGAGCCATAGTCCATTTTGCTCCTATCTCCTCATTCCTATTTGAAATTTCTTTTTTATTTGGGTAATCAACCAATCCAAAATCAGCCAAGTAATATTTTGAATTGTAATAAAGAATGTTGGCCGGTTTAATATCTCTATGAAAAATATTTCTTTGATGCAGATTGTTTAAGGTTTCCGCCACCTGTATTACTGCATCAACTTTAGCTTCTATAGAACAACTTCGGAGTTTGCTTTCACATGACTCACACAGCTCCATTACATAGTAAGGTGTTTGTTCAGTTAAATCATTTGGGAGAAATTTATCAACTAAAGCTATAATCCCACCAATATCAGAGTTCTGTTCAATAACTGTCATTTCATCAACAAAACGATCATATGATTTGCGTTTTACTTTTTTTAAAATTTTAATCGCTTTAATTTCTCCATTGGAGTTTTCACATTTCCAGACTTCCCCATTTCCACCTCCGCCTAAGAAATCTTTTAATATCCAGTTTCCAAATCGCTGGCCATTTCTGTAAATCTTCTTCATTCTTTCACTTTGATTTAACTCTTCAATGAGTAAAACCTTTACTTTGAATTTGAGCAGTCTTCTTTAATTGCGACTATTCTAGGAATTGCTTAGATAAATATAAAAAGTCTTTTCAAAATCACCGACTCTACGAAGAAGTGGAACGTTGGCGTTTTCAATTAATTCCGGCCATGGGATGGAGCGGCATGTTTGAGCCCGAACTGGGAACGTGTGGCTGGAGGCGAGTAGCAAGACTCCTTTCTTAAACCACCAAGTCACCAAGAACACAAAGGTTCACAAAGAAATAATTCTTCAAACTGACTTGGCACCAAGATGATCTCAAAATCATAAATCACTAATCTAAAATCAACAATCACTAATCAAAAGCCCCAAGCTCCCGGGCAGATAACTCCTTTAACCACCTCTCAAGGCTATTTGTCCGCAGAATGTTCCCACGATGACCGCAGTATATCCGCAGTATGTCTGCTGGTTTCTCACAAATTGAGCTAATTTGAGAATACCCCTGCAGACTGGCTTCAATACCTCTGCAATCAGCGCCCTGTTTTTGCCCTTCTTAAAAAATCCTTAAATATTTTTCACCGGGCAAGCTGGTTGCGCAGTGCTCATCGTTCTTTGATGCGCGCAACAAATAGGTGAAAGGAGCGTTTGAAAAAAACGTGGGGTAGATTTGCGCTCAAAACTTTGGCCTACCTATTCCGCGAAATATTTTTTATTCTTGTAATGGTAAAAGTGGCTTGTCATGCTGAGCTTGTCGAAGCATGAGCCTGTCGAAGTATGAGCATGCCGAAGCATGAGCTTGTTGAAGCATGAGTTTGCCGAAGCAGGACGGTGAATAGTCTGGGTAACATGGTTAGTCGCCCTTCGACAGGCTCAGGGTGACAGTTTTAGTTCAGAGTGACAACGTTGAGCTCAGGGTGACAGTTTTTAATTAGGGTTACGGGTATTGGCGAAGGGTGACAATCGAATAAATAAAATGAAAACAGTTTCTCTTTCTTCGGTATTAAAATCTTCTTCGTATTGGCAGAGCCTGGCGGGGGTGCGGTGGCAACTGTTGCTGGCGCTCATCGTGCTATGGGTAGCAGGTTGGTGGCTGCGCAACGAGTATGGCCAGGACGACAGCAACCTGTGGCTGGTGATGGACCAACTGCTGCGGCTGGGGCAATACACGATCTTCGGCCTCTTTGGCGTAAGCCTGCTCTCGGCATTGGTGGTGTGGGCGTACTTCTTCAGCTTGCTGCGCAGCAAAAAAGTTCACGTGCAGGCGCGCTTTGGCGATGGCCAAAAAGCAGAAGCTGGCTGGGTGCCCATCGCGGTGATGATCGCGGGGCCTGTCGTGCGGCCGCTGCTGGGCACGGTGCAAGCACGGCTGGTGTTCTCGGATCAGCGCATCTCGGAGCCGGTGATTTTAGATACTACTGTGTACAAACCGAAGTCCCTGGCGCGCGCGGCTATTCGTGGCACGGGCCAAACTTTGTTGCACGACCGCGGCATCTATGACGTAGAGAAAGTGTTGATCTCGTTTTGCGATATGCTCGGCCTCGTGGCGTTGCCGTGCAGAATAAATTATACGCAGCAACTGTTTACGCTGCCGGTGAAGGAAGCCGACAAAAAAGTAAATGCACAGCCGCACAGCACGGAAGAACAGATTCACCGCATCGACATACCCAAGCGCGTGGAAGGCGAGCTGGTGAACTACAAGGAATTTGAAATGGGCGACAACATCCAGCGCATCGTGTGGAAGATCTATGCGAAAAGCGGTGAGCTGGTGGTGCGCATACCGGAGACGAAAGATCCGTATGCTTCGCACTTGTATTTTTATGTGAGCTTCTTCCACGGCCTCAACAAAAAAGAGGGCGCCTTTGAAACGGAGTTGCTCAACAACTACAAAGACCAGGTGCGCAGTTTGTTTGAGGCGCTGCTGAAGAATGGATTCAACGTGCGCATCCCGCAAGACCAGGAAGTGCCCAAGCTTGCTGGCGTGGGCGACAAGCACAATGAGTTGTTCCAGATCACGGCTGCCGCGTGGCAAAATCAATTGGCTCCATCTGAGTTTGTGAAATATAACAAGGCTGCCTTTGTGTGCGTGCCCTCGCTCACACCAGTTGATGAAGTGCAGACGCTGGTGCGCAACCTGCCGGACTCGGTGCCGTTGATTGTGATTAAACTTTCTTCGGCTATTCCTTCGCCATTCAAAATCAGCGTGAAAGATATTTTCTTCCGCTCGGAGAAAAGTCCGGCAGATAAGTTGAGACAGCCGTGGTTGTTGTCATCGTTAAGAAGAACCCTGTTGAAAAATGAAGACGACATTGCTGCGGTGCTTTTGCAAAGAGATAATAGTTGGCTGACGGATAGGATAGATATTGGGGGATAGATACTGGATTCTGGATGCTGGATACTGGAGTTTGATTTGTGATTAGTGATTGTTGAATTGTGAATAGTGATTTTTGACTCTGCGTTTCTCTGCGTCTCTGCGGTTGAAATGCATTTAACCGCGGAGGCGCAGAGGTACGCAAAGAGATAATAGTAGTAATTTTAAAAATAGAAATTGTCAGGCTGAGCTTGTCGAAGCCTTACCTAGGGTTCTACCTGTCAGTTTTCGACAGGCTCAAACTGACAATCCATAAGAATTAAATTTTAGAATGAAGTCCTTCTTTCAAAACGAAAAATTTCAACAGCTGTTGATACGCTGGGTGTTGGTGATTGTGCCTACGATTCTGATCGGCTACATCACACTGCGGTTTTTGAATTTCTCTTACACCAACCTGAGCACCGGCATTGGCAGTCAGACCATGTACTTTGCACTCGGGCTGGTGCTGGCCTACTCACTCTATTATTATGGAGCGCGATGGATTGTGTCGTTCATACTATTATATGTAGTGTATTTGCTGTCTGAGAAAATGATCAGTCGCCTGCCGGGGGAGTTTGATGTGTTCTATGCTACCGCCCGATTCCAGCTGTATTCTACCTTGTTTCTTTTTGGCTGGGGTTTCGGCTTCCTGTTGCAGCGCGTGAAGTGGTCCTACTTCATCATCTTTGGAGTGCTGGCGATCACCACACTTGTTTCCATCTCCGATACCATCGACATCAGTCTCTCGTACATCTTATTGCACCTTGCGCCTGTGGTGGTGTATGGATTGTACATGCTGTTCCTGTCACCGCTCCTCACCGAGAAAATTGAAATTGACTTTAAGAAGTCGCGGAGCCTGGTGGTGCGCATGGTGTTGTTTGCATTGCTGGTATTACTTGCTTTTGTGGTGACGGCTACATTATTCAGCGGAGATTTGAAGGCCGTGGAAAAAGAGCTGGCCGCGCGCGGTGGCAAAAATGATAAAGACGGCAAAGGCAACGGTGGCAGTGAAAACAACGGAGGCGGTGGCGGCTATGACGAACGCAACGGCCTGATGGAAAAACAAGATGATGGCTATCGCCTGAAAGATACGATGCGCGTGAATTCAAAGATGAGCCAGTCGGACAAGCTGATGTTCTGTGCGAAGTTGGAAAACTATTTCCCCGATGGCTCGCCTGCCCCGATCTATTTCGTGTATCACTACCTCACCCGCTACGATCAACAAAAGGAAAGTTTCACGCGTGATATAAACGTACCGTCACTCGATGAGATGCAGGTAGACCCGACTGCCTTGCCGTTGTATTACTCGGCTGTGGATACTTCTATTTTCAGGAAGTCGATGGCGACTAAAGCCCGTAAGATTGTAGAAGCGCAAGTGTACTTGTCGGAGAATACGTGGAAGCATTCGGTGCTCGGCCCGGCAAGTGTGTTTGCGTTGCAGACTATTCCTGTAGAGAAAGCTTTTCAGAAACAGTTTTTGCACGCATACAAAATCAACACTTTCACTTCCGAGTTGAACAACGCGTATTTTGTATATAACATTTCAGCAAGTCCCCAGCTGGAGAAAATTCAGGAGCAGCGTAATGAAGAGCTCGGCAAAGTGAAAGGCTACCGTGGCGTGGATAAAAAATTCATGGATTATTACACAATCTATCCGAGTGGACCGATCTATGATTCTATTTCAAAACTGGCGCATAGCCTGGTGTCTGCGGATGCGAAACCGATTGACAAGATTCTGGCCGTGCGCGATTACTTCTTGAAGCGCAATGAGAATGGAAAACGGATATTCCGTTACACGCTGAAGGCTGGTGCGGTGGATGATCCAAACATTCCAAGTTCGCGCATGCTGTATAACTTCCTCTTCAAGACACACGCAGGTTATTGCACGTACTATGCAGGAGCTTCGCTGTTCATGTTGCGGTCATTGGGTGTTCCAACAAGATTTACTACAGGCTTCGCTACGGTCAATCGCAGCGACAAGAACAAGGGTTGGTATTGGTTCTACGCAAGCCAGGCCCACGCATGGACGCAGGTTTATTTTCCGGAATACGGCTGGATGGATTTCGACATGACCATCGGCAACGAGGATCAGCAGAGCGCACCCAAGCCAGATGGCACTCCGCCCATGCCGCCACCAGATCCGTGGTTGGTACTAAATGCCAAAGCTGAATCCGTAGACCTTACCGCAAAACGATTGGATGCTTCGTTCCAGAGTTTGTTGTTTCATAATGCACCATACTCAACACAGCAACCCATCACACGTACGATTGATGCTTCGCTGTGCCGCGTGCTCTACAATGAGAAAGACACCACCCTCAGTGCCGTTCACCCGGGCGACTCGATATTAATAGTGTCGTACAAGGACGATGCGAAGAGAATTCCAACCCCGCAGCAGGGCGTGGCCATTGAAAAGCAGATTTCTGGTTTCCCTGTGCCTATCATTGCCGATGAGATTCACATTCGTGGAAAAGAAAAAGAGAAGCCAAAAGATGACGGAGCTGCAAAGAAGAAGAAAGCCAACGAAAAGAAGATCACGTGGCAGCAGATCGCATGGGCCGCAGCGATCATTCTCGGAAGTGCGTTGGTGTTGACGGTTCTCTTCCCTATTTTATTCTTCCTGTATTTGCTGTTGCGCATGGCATTCGCAAAAGATGAAAACAAAAAAGCAGACGCGATCTACCAGGCTGCGCTCTATCGGCTGCACATGGCGGGCTTCGAACGCGAAGGGGAGACCCCGCTCGAGTTTGCGCAGCGTAAAGTAGATCCTGCCCTTGGTACCAACTTCGAAGACTTTATGCACCGCTACCTGCGGTTGAAATACTCCCATGCGAAACACGAGCCGGAAGACAAGGAAGTGTTTGCAAGATTTTCCGGTTCCGTGGGATCTGCAATCAGGAAGAGAAACGGAATCTTTGGAACGGCAGTGAACTACTTCAGGTTACTGAGAGCGTATCGATATTTTCAAAGCTCAGCTTCCGTGGATACGAATATAAATGAAGTGTCACTTTGATGT
>CAZNCO010000054.1:0-13067 GCA_964571345.1 uncultured Ohtaekwangia sp. | reverse complement strand
CTATCAATACCAATGTATAAAATGCCTCCCAAAAAAAGGAGTCCGCCTATGCCACTGCTCACATTGAACTTGCGTTGCTTACGGATGTCAATTTTTGTGATGTCTTGAAACTGAATGGTATCACTTGAGGTGATCATCGAAAAAGGAGACAGTTCGAGAATATGACCTTCACTTCGCTTTCCGTTCTTCAGCTTTAAACGAATGTATTGGCCTTCGGCATATTGAGCTATTACATTTCCTCTTTTGATAAGAATGAATTGCTTTTGCGCCTGAGATTCCGTTGCCAACAGCGCCAGGATAAAAAATAACACCACCGATGGTTTCATGAGTTGCAAGTCAACATTTTAAATCCAGCATTCAAACTCATTTTACATTCTTGGTCTCCAGGGTGTTTCTTCAATTTTTAATTCATACGCCATCCAGCGGCAAAGCATAAAAAGATAATCCGACAACCGATTGAGATATTTTAGAACCAACGCATCAACGGGTGAATGCTGATTCAGCGCAATGGCCAAACGCTCCGCCCGCCTGCATACGGTGCGCGCCACATGACCAAACGAAACAGATACATGCCCGCCCGGAAGCACAAAGAATTTCATTGGCGGTAAGAGGGCATCCATGCGATCAATTTCTTTTTCAAGAAAAGTAATGTCGCTTTCCGCCAGCACCGGGATTTTTACTTTGGTGTTTCCCGGCTCAGTAGCCAGCATAGAACCCATTGTGAAAAGACGGTCCTGTATTTCTACTAAAGTTGATTGGATCGATTGATTGACCGGCTGATCGCGGAGCACACCCACAAATGAATTCAGTTCATCTACCGTGCCGTACGTTTCAATGCGCAAATCCGATTTCGGTAAACGCTGTCCGCCAAAGAGGGCGGTTGTGCCATCATCACCTGTCTTCGTGTAAATCTTCATGCGATAAAATTGCATGAATAAACGGGAAAGGTCAACTATGTTTCAAATTGATTTTTGAGAGCGTGAAGTTATGCACAACTTAGTGTAACCGCTTTTACACGAAAAGCGCAATTACACCGAACAAAGACGAACAAAAGAATTAATGAGCCACTGCTACAGGAGCCGGGCTGCGGGTAATGTTTTCGTTTATACGATCCCACTCAATCAATCCGTCTTTCAGGCGGATAATGCGGTGCGCATAGTGTGCAATGTCATCTTCGTGTGTCACCATTATTATAGTATTGCCTTTGTCATGAAGATCCTGAAACAGGTTCATGATATCATAAGACGTTTTCGAGTCCAGGTTTCCAGTAGGCTCATCGGCCAAAATAATAGAAGGATTGTTTACCAATGCCCTTGCAATGGCCACGCGTTGGCGTTGGCCACCAGAAAGTTCGTTCGGTTTGTGATGATGGCGATTGGCAAGGTCTACACTTTCCAACGCTTTCATTGCCATTTCTTCACGCTCATCTCTGGAATAGCCTGCATAAATAAGAGGCAGTGCCACGTTTTCAAGAGCAGAAGCACGGGGTAACAAATTGAAGGTCTGAAATACAAAGCCGATTTCCTTATTGCGGGTAGTAGCTAATTCATTCTCGGTCATCTCACTCACCAACTGATTGTTGAGCATGTAGGTGCCGCTGCTGGGTGTATCCAAGCAGCCTACAATATTCATCAAGGTTGACTTTCCGGAACCCGAAGGCCCCATAAATGCCACATATTCTCCTTTATTTATAGAGATCGAAATATCCTGCAAGGCACGCACGATGTTGGTACCCATGCGGTATTCCTTCATGATATTGTGGGTTTCGATGATTTTTGGCATAGTGGGGTTGGGTGAAATCTATCTGCTATGATACTGCTTTAACCGATTTTTGTTTCAAAACGATCAATTTTTCTTTTTGGTGTGACGTCCTTACGATGATTATGTTACACGAAAAGTTGGACATATTGTAAAATAGCTTCCAACAGCAAGTTTTGGACAGGCAAAACCCGAATTACACATTCAGCATTCTGGCCACTTTCAAAATGCCCATCACGCTAAGTGAATCTGTAATTTTACCGTCCATCACCATTTGTACAGCGTCTTTGAAGGGAAGCTTCCACACTTTCATATCGGCTTCTGATGCTTCGCGGTTGTGGTTGCCAAGGTGAAGTTTCTGAGCCAGGAAAATATATGCTACTTCATCGGAGACAGAATTAGAAGTATGCGCACGCATTACTTCTTTCCACTCTTTGGCCGTAAGGCCTGTCTCCTCCTGCAACTCACGCTGGGCTGATTCTAAAATATTTTTTCCAATGGGTCCCCCACCTTCGGGAATTTCCCAACTCCACTCATTGAGCACATAGCGATGCTGCCCCACCAGCCAAGTATTCATTTCTTCGTCAAGAGCGATAATACCAATCGCTATATTTTTAAAATGGACTTTACCATAAATTCCTTTTCCCCCACCGGGATTGATCACCTGGTGCTCTTCCAGTTTAATCCACGGATTTTCGTAAATATCTTCGGTTGATAGCGTTGTCCAGGAATTTTTACTCATGATGGATATACTTTAATCCTTCGCAAAATAAATAGAAGGTACAGAATCTCAGATTATCTTTTAGGACTTATGTATTTTTGAATTTTGTATAAACTTTAGGATTAACCATTATCACACGTGCTCCGTTCATCTTTTACACCAGACCTGATTGAAGCCGGCTGCGATGAAGCGGGCCGTGGTTGCCTTGCAGGGCCTGTAGTGGCGGCAGCCGTCATTCTTCCCAAAAAATATAAACACAAATTATTGAACGACTCCAAGCAGCTTTCGCGATTGGAACGCGAGTCGTTGCGGGAAGAAATTATGAAAGATGCGCTGGCGTATGCAGTGGCAGAAGTAAACAACGAAGAAATAGACGAGATCAATATTTTAAACGCATCCTTTCTGGCGATGCACCGCGCAGTAGATCAACTGAAGGTGAGACCAGAATTATTACTTATCGATGGCAACCGGTTTAAGAGTTACGAATCTATGCGCCATGAGTGCATTATAAAAGGTGATGCAAAATTTCTCTCCATTGCCGCGGCATCTATTCTTGCCAAAACCCATCGCGATGAACTGATGCAAAAACTTGCCCTTCAATACCCGGAGTATAGCTGGATTACAAATATGGGATACCCTACGGAAGAACATCGTGAAGGAATTAAGAAAATAGGGATTACACCTTACCACCGCAAAACTTTTCAGTTGCTACCTTCGCAGCTTGAACTGTTTGATTAAAAGTTTTCTGGAATCAAGCTTCTTCTATGTGCCTCATCTTTCTTTCAATTAACAATCATCCCAATTACAGACTCATTGTAGCTGCCAACCGTGATGAGTTTTATAATCGTAAAACTGCCGCGGCAGAATTTTGGCCGACTCATCCAGGCATTGTTGGTGGCCGCGACCTTGAAGCAATGAAATCAGACGGAACCTGCGGCACATGGCTGGCCATGTCAAAAACAGGAAAGATTGCCCTGCTCACTAACTATCGCGACCCAAAGAATATAAATCCGCACGCACCTTCACGAGGATTTTTAGTAACCGATTTTTTACTATCCGAAAACTCCGCTCAGAAATACCTGGAAGGCATCGAGCCAAGAGCGAAGGAATACAATGGCTTCAACCTTGTGGTGGGAAATACCCATGAATTATTTTACTTGTCTAACTACAACGGTGGAGTGGAAGAAATTTCAGAAGGGCTGCATGGATTGAGTAATCATCTGCTCGATACACCATGGCCCAAGGTGACGCGTGGAAAGGAGAAGATGGCCTCTCTCTTTTCTAAAAACGAAATTGATTCACATGAAGTACTCAATGCCTTATATGACGAAGATCGCGCAGCTGATAATTTACTTCCGGATACCGGAATCGGGTTAGAACGAGAGCGAGCTCTTTCATCGATGTTTATTAAGACTAATAATTACGGATCGCGTTGTTCTACTTTTATATTAGTCGACAAGAATAAGAAAGTTAATTTTACCGAACGGGTGTATAATCTCCAGACGTTTGAATACACGACCCATCATTTTGAATTCACCATCCACTCGTAAGCAAAAAAGAACATGTCAGGGTTCCTTCAATTCAGAGCACACGTTCGCCCAAATTTTTTGCTTGCCTACCCCGTAATGCTCAGTATGCTGGGCCAGGTGATGACGGGCGTGGCTGATAGTGTGATGGTGGGCTGGACTGGCGCACTGCCGCTGGCGGCTTCTTCCTTTGCCAATATCTTTTTTTCGGTGCCGCAGTTTTTTGGTGTAGGAGTATCGTATGCGATCACACCGCTGGTAGCCGAAGCAGAAGGAGCGAATGATCAGGATAAAGTAATCGCTACTTTAAAACATGGAACCGTTATCAACATCATCACCGGCATAATTTTAGTCGCGCTGATTTTTTGTATAGAACCTTTTATGCATCACATGGGGCAACCCTCTGACGTGGTCGCCTTGGCAATACCCTACCTCAGCATTATTGGTGCGTCCATCATTCCAATTATGATTTTCCAAACCTATCGACAGTTTGCAGAAGGATTGCAACGAACGCGCGTGGCGATGGTGATTGTCATCGGAAGCAATCTTCTGAACAT
The DNA here is from genome assembly GCA_964571345.1 of uncultured Ohtaekwangia sp. Taxonomy (GTDB): domain Bacteria; phylum Bacteroidota; class Bacteroidia; order Cytophagales; family Cyclobacteriaceae; genus ELB16-189. The sequence goes on along the minus strand of CAZNCO010000054.1, from coordinate 8,505 downwards.
TGTACTGAACTATGTTTTGATTTTTGGAAAATATGGATTCCCTGAAATGGGACTGAATGGTGCAGGGTGGGCTACACTCATCTCCAGGATTGTGATGGCACTGAGCATGATGCTCTATGTGTATTATGGAAGAAGATACCAGGCTTACAACAAAGGTTTTTCAATCGGGAAATATTCGCGCACGCTGATTTCAAAAATGTTGCACATCGGTATTCCTGCCGGGTCGCAATTCATTTTCGAAGCGGGTGCTTTCGGGTTTTCTGCGATTATGATGGGTTGGCTGGGTACGGTGCCGCTGGCTGCGCATCAGATTGCCATCAACCTTGCCACCATCAGTTACATGACTACATCGGGGCTGGGCGCGGCAGCAACCATTCGCGTAGGTACATTTCTCGGCCAGCGCGATAAGAGAAATTTGCGCGCCTCTGCATTTACAATGATTACGATGGCCATCCTACTCATGACTGGCTGGGCACTGTTGTTTATCTTCGGCAAGGAATTTCTTCCTTCACTTTACATCGATGATGCGCAAGTCATTCAATTCACCTCCGGACTGCTCATCATCGCTGCTTTCTTTCAACTTTCAGATGGGGTGCAGGTCGTTACAGCGGGTGCTTTGCGTGGGTTGCAGGATGTGAAAATTCCTTCGCTTCTGATTTTTGCTGCCTACTGGATTATCGCTCTGCCGCTCGGGTATTACCTAGCCTTCCCTCTGGCGCTTGGCGCGAGCGGAATATGGATCGGACTGTTTATCGGACTTACGTTGACAGCCATGGCGATGGTGATTCGCTTTCATTTTCTATCCCGTAAGGAAATTTAAAATATCCGTACCAGCACGCACCGCAGAATAGTATTGCCGTAGTACTCATACACGAGCATATTTGAGCAGGTTTTCTACCGACAAACAAGTCTACTTTTTAGGTTTATTCGGTTGGTTTTATTTTTTAAGCCCTGCATGAAATTTCGTTTCATGCGGGGTTTTTAATAATTTGACCTTTCCTAAAAAGGGAAACTATGGACATCATCGAATCGAGACCTGTTCAGTATTCGCAAACTACCATCACAGAATTAATGATTCCTTCCTATGCCAACTTTGGCGGGAAAATTCATGGAGGCATTTTGCTTTCGCTGATGGATAAAGTTGCCTACGCCTGCGCCAGCCGTCATGCCGGCACTTACTGTGTAACCGTATCGGTTGACAAGGTTGAATTTCTCCAGCCTGTAGAGGTAGGCGAACTTGTGTCGTTGAAAGCATCGGTGAATTATGTTGGGCGTACTTCGTTGGTGGTAGGCATCCGTGTAGAATCTCAAAATGTGAAAACCGGAATCGTAAAACATACCAATTCGTCTTTCTTCACGATGGTGGCCAAAGGTGACGACAACAAACCCACCCAAGTGCCCAAACTGATTTTAGAAAACGAAGAAGACATCAAGCGATTCATTGAAGCCATGCACGTGCGCGAGATCAAAGAAAAGGTCAGAGAAGAAATGGACGATGCAAAATCTACGGTGGAAATAGCGAATGCAAAAGAAGTTTTAAAGAATGAGCGATGCCTGATCATGATTTAAAAACAGGCGAAATGGAAGAAACCAAAGTTCCCAAATGGCTTAAGCACTTGCAGGAAAACTCGTGGGAAGCTGAGATTCTAATTTCGGGCGGGGCGATTTTCTCCCTGGTGCAGTTAACCGATTGGATCTCGGGTTTTGTAGTTCGCCTTAAAGAAGTAAGCGCCATTACAGGTACTAACATAATCCTGGTCTGTTCTCATGTGTGTATCAATAGCATCCTCATTGGCTTCATCGCGCACCTGGTGTTAAGAAGTTTTTGGATCGCCTTGATTTGTTTAAGGTATGCGTTTCCCCAGGGAATTAATTTTAACCGGTTGAAAATTGAAGGCAGTTATTTGACAGAGGCACAGTCGGTAAATCTCACCGGCCAGATTTTTAAACTCGATCATTTGAGCGGCCTGCTTTTCTTTTGTTCCATCGCATTCGCGCTCTTTATAGTGGGTATGGTTCTTTGCTTAATCCCCTTTGGACTGATCTATTCCATGTCAGAAAAATTCAAAGATGCAGCTGTAGCTCTATATTTGATTTTTGGATTACTCTTTGCCTTTGATCTTTTGCTATCCGGTATTCTTAGAAAGAACAAGTTTCTTGGATTAGTATACAGACCATTTTATTTATTTTTTAATACGATCTCCCTCGCGTTCATCTATAGGCCTTGGCTTCAGACATTATTTACCAACGTAATCAAATGGAAATTTTTTCTGGCAGGATTACTATTTATAATTAGTACCCTTGCCCTGACTGCCATGACGGTGAGAAGGCCTTTGAACTTCCGAAGCATACTGGACACGCGGAAGTTTTGGATCGACTACGAAACAACTAAATTGTGGTCGGATGGTTTTTATGAAAACACCTATCCTGAAGAAACCATTGTTTCATTTGCATGTATTCAAAAAGATATTGTTGACGATGATTATTTAAAATTATTTATTCCATATAAAGCCATCTATGATAATCAGATCGACAAAACTCATTCAAAAAGTCTGGCAGATTTATTTACCATAAAATTAAATGACGCTGTCATTACCAATCTCGATTGGCTCTGGGGAAATCACTTTAGCACTAATCAAACCGGCATCACTACCTATATCGCAATCGATCACCTTGCTAAAGGCAAGCATACGTTAACCATCGAAATGAAAAATGGCGAATGGCCTTTTCCACTCACAATTCCTTTTTGGAAACAATAAATAAAGCTAATATGAAATATGTTTTCACATTTCTGGCAGCCTGCATTTTTTCCTTTTCAAATGCACAAGAGGATCTGAAAGAGATTAAAAACGATATCGGATTCAATACCAACATTATTCTGAGTGGACTCTTTAATACAGGAGGTGGCTCGTACAATCTTATGTATAAACGGCAAATTGCACCTAATAAGGCGCTGCGTTATGGGTTGAATTTTAGCGTTAATTTAAATTCGCATTCCAGCGGTGGCACTAATTATTACTACATCACAAATTACTATAACATCAATCCAAGTATTGGAAAAGAATGGCAGTTATCCATCACCAAAAAATGGATGTGGTATTATGGCGGAGATTTCCGATTAAATCTTTACAATTACACTACGGACAATTATCAAAACAATTCGCTAAGCTCCACCAATCAAACAGGCTCCTATGGCCTATCATTCGTTCCTTTCCTGGGCTTGCGCTTTGTGGCAACCGAACGTCTTTACTTCTCGACAGAAGCAAACCTGAGCATTGGTTACAGTTATCAGAAAAACAAAAACATCACATATGATTTTAACGGTGTATCTACGGTGAACCAAGACTACGCTACTAACACTGTTTTCTCCAATACGGGTTCTGCCGTGGGTGTATTTATATTTTATCGGTTTTAACTTTACCTCCAAATAAATTCAATTTTCCATGTTCGTAAAATCAAGCAAGTACCTTTTCCTTCTCTCTTTTCTTGTTGGCCTGAGTGAGCTAAAAGCCCAATATCCTGTTATTCTTTCGCAACGCGATCAAGCTGCTGTGATTGATGAACTGCTGGAAGATCGATTAAAGAATTTGCTCCCAATGCTGATGCGCAGGGAAGGAATTGACATGTGGGTAATTGTATCTCGAGAATACAATGAAGACCCCATCATCAAAACGATGCTGCCTGCAACTTGGATGGCCGCACGCAGAACTACTATGCTCATTGCTTTCGACAAAGGCGCTGAGAAGGGAATGGAGTTTCTGGCGGTAAGTCGCTATGACGTAGGTAAGACTTTCCGAAAGGCGTGGGACCCCGAGCATCAACCCGATCAATGGAGTCAATTGGGCAAACTGATTGAAGAACGAGCGCCTAAGAAAATTGCTATTAACAAAGCACCTTCATGGGGCCATGCCGATGGGCTTACTGCCAACGACTATGACAACCTGCTGAAAGTGACATCGAAGAAAACACATGAGCGAATCGTTTCAGCAGAAAAACTTGGCGTAGCCTGGCTTGAAACACGCAGTGAAAAAGAAATGGAAATCTATCCGCAAATCTGTCGCATTGCGCACCTGATTATTGCCGAAGGATTTTCAGATAAAGTAATTCAGCCGGGTGCCACCACTGCTGAAGATGTGGTGTGGTGGTACCGCGAAAAAATTAAGTCATTAAAACTAGACACGTGGTTTCATCCTTCCGTAGAAATTCAACGCGAGAGTGCAGATGATTCAAACGTAATCCGTCCGGGCGATTTACTTCACGTAGATTTTGGAATTACTTACCTGCGCTTGAATACTGACACGCAAGAACACGCCTACATTTTGAAAGCGGGGGAAACCGATGCACCTGACTTTTTGAAAAATGCTTTCAAGCGCGGAAACAAACTGCAGGATATTTTGACCAGCAACTTTAAAGTTGGAAAAACCGGGAACCAGATTCTTGCTGACTCGCGCAAGCAGGCAATAGACCAAGGCATTACTCCGTCCATCTATACACATCCAATTGGCTATCATGGCCATGCGGCAGGTACTACCATTGGTCAATGGGATATGCAAGGCGGAGTACCTTTCACCGGAGATTATCCCATGCATTACAAAACCGGTTATTCAATTGAATTAAACGCTACCGTATATCTGATTGAATGGAAAAAAGAAATTAAGATCATGCTGGAAGAAGATGGCTATTTCGATGAAAATGGCTTTCGGTATATCGATGGCAGGCAAACGGATCTGATTTTAATTCCGAAACCTATTCCGAACGTGAAGTAAAGATGCGGCTCTTAAGAACACTGCATACCTATTACGGTTTTTTCATTTTTGCTTTACTGTTTATCCTGCTGTTTTGGCTGCTATTGATCCCCATTGTATTTCCGAAGCAACATAAACTCGTAGGAATTTTCAACCGATGGTGGGCGAAGCTACTGTTCCTTTTTGTTTTTTTACCTTATCGCGTGGAGTGCAAATCGAAACTGGATCCCAAAAAAGTTTACATCTTTTGCGCGAATCATTTTTCATACCTCGACATCCCTGCTATGGGCCTTAACCCAATCAACACCGTTTTTGTCGGCAAGAGCGAGATGGAAAACGTGCCCCTGTTTGGGTTCATGTATAAAAAGCTACACATCACCGTGAATCGTGAAAGCCTGCGAAGCCGAGGAGAAACGGTGAAGCGATCCATGCAAGCAATTGACGAAGGCAAAAGCCTTGTTATTTTTCCGGAAGGAGGAATGGTGACCAAGCATGCGCCCAAAATGGTTCATTTTAAAAATGGAGCTTTCCGAACAGCCATTGAGAAACAAATTCCGATTGTTCCCGTCACGCTACCTTTCAATTGGTTAATTTTGCCAGATCATCATCCTGTAAGGCTGCACCGCGGTTTAATTAAGGTGGTTTTTCACAAACCGATTGAGACCAAGGGAATGACATCAAGCGATACGGATGAGTTGAAACAAAAAGTATTTGAAGTAATCGATCGAGAATTGCATCATGCAAATAGATAAAGAGACCCTCAACAAAATTGCGCACTTGGCGCGCCTGGAGTTTGATGAGAAAGACACTGAAAAAATGCTTCAGGACATGAGCAACCTTGTGTCGTTTGTTGAGAAACTGAAGGAAGTTGATACGACTGGTGTGGAGCCGCTAACCTCTATGAGCCACGAGATCAACTCGCTGCGCGAAGACGAAGTGAGGCCTCATCTGCCCCGCGAACAAGCCTTGCAGGCAGCTCCCAAAAAAGATCAGGAATTCTTCCGCGTGCCAAAAGTATTGGAATAAAATCACCTCTCGCTCATCATGTTCTTAAATCAATTTTGGAAAAAATGGGACAAAACAGAGCGCCTTATGTTTTGGTGTTTTGCGCTGCTCGCTTTAGTGTTTTTCTCTTTTTTTTGGAAGAGTTCATTGGAGTATCCTGCTCCTGCTATTGTTATGCAAGAGTATCAACAGATACAGACTACCGAAACTCCTTCGCATACATTTCAGATTGGGTTGATACCCATCGAAGTACCCAGTGAGAGTCTGGTTATCCTTGAAAATACTTTTGCAAGCCCTTTGCTATTTAACGCGAATGCCTATTATTTATTCCTGGTGGGTCTTGCTCTGCTCTTTATTTTTTACACTTCCATCATTACCACACTGAGTCGATTTTGGTTTTTAATCGGCAGTGCCATACTCATTTTATTTTTGGCAAGCTTGCGGCTGGACATACTTGCTATTTTTGGGTTGACCGGAAAAATTCCATTTATTATATTCACGATACTGGTGGTTGCTCCGGTTTACTATTTTCATGCATTTAAAACCGAAGCAGTCTTTGGTTTTCGCATCGCCTTCTTTTCCGTTTTGACTTTGATTATCGGTTTACTGATTTACTTTTTTAGTAAAACCATAAATCCACTATTGCATGTGGCGATGAATGGAATGATCACGGGGATGATTGTAACTACTATTTTTATACTACTAATTGCTCACGAGATCGTTGCCTTTTTTGCATGGATGATTTCACAAGGCAGCAGCCAGGGAAAATCATTGCGACATTTTCTTTTCCTTGCAGCCATCTACGTGCTCAATTTAGCTCTGGCATATGCAACCAAGATGGGGTTCATTCACTGGAACCTTTGGACTGTAAGCCCTTTCATTCTTTTTTCAATTTCTGCAATACTTGGCACGTGGGGTTTCGTGCAACGCAAGCACATGTACGAATCTTTTTTTGACACGGAGTCAAAAGCAACTTTCTTTTACCTTGCCCTAGTCATTTTTGCTTTGGGTGCCATTTACTTTTTTAATGCTACCGCCAGCGACCTGATGCACGATGGCGTACAGGATATTATTTTATATGCTCATCTCGGATATGGCCTGATTTTTATTTTCTATATCATCACCAACTTCGGGCCATTGTTGGCAAATAATCTCCCCGTTTTTAAAGTGCTTTATAAGCCTGAAACAATGCCTTATTTCACGTTTCGCCTCATGGGTTTGATTGCCACGTTTACAAGCCTCGTGTTTGCCTCCAACTGGAAACGATATGTAAATGAAGGTGCGGCCACATACTATAGCGCTTACGCGGATTTATATTTATTTAGCGGTGATACTACCACTGCTCAGGGGTATTATCAACGATCGCTCACGTTTCGCAATCAGAATCATCACGCACACTACGCTTTGGCAAACCTTGCTGCAGGCCAGCTTGATGCCGCTAAAGAGCGTGAGGAATATAGTAAGGTGATAGATCTCACTCCCAGCCCCGCGGGGTATTTGAATTTAAGTCAAGCTTACGTAGTGAATGGCGATATTCTGCAGGCTGCGCTCACGCTAGATGATGCAGTGAAGAAAATTCCGGATGACGGCCTACTCCAAAATGCACAAGGCCTCTCGATGTTAAGGCTAAAGTTTGCTGATTCTTCTTTTTACTTTTTCAAGAAAGCGTCACGTTCAGGAAATGGAAAAGATTTCGGGCAAACAAACTTCATGGCTGCCTGCGCCATTTTCAAAGCAACCACAGCAGCTGATTCCATTCTGAATAAGCAGGAGTTTAACAATGACGGTGCCATTATCAATGCATTAGCACTTGCCAATTTTCAAAACAAAACAATTTCACTCGCTCCTGAAAAGAAAAAAGATTCAACACTCACCATCTACCAAGCTGCATGGCTTGCCAACCATTTCATCAATCAAAAAGAAAAAACAGACACATCTCTTCTCTCGTATGCAGAGAACCTGGTAGAAAAGGAGATCAACCTCGATTTTAAAGAGCACATCTTGTATGCAGCTGCGCAAGCCCGGTATGTGCGTGGAGATGTAAAAAAAGGAATAGAAACTTTGCGCAATCTGGCCTTTGGTACAGGTGAAGGAAAATATTTTCACACTCTCGGCCTATGGTTACTCGAGCAGCGAAACCCAACATTAGCTGCGAATTATCTCAAAATAGCTGTTGAAAAAAAACATCCTGCCTCATTGTTTCACCTCGCCATCGCCAACACAGAAGCTGATAGCAGTGCACTGGCTTTGAAAAACTGGGACTCACTTCAAAACACCAAGAGCAGCTTTCAAAAACAGTTTGCTGCTCAGATGTCAAAGGTGTTGAGAACCAAAAATGCTGATCAGGCCTTTTCAGATACTGAGAAATATTACTTCTGTCGTCACAAAATTTCTGTTGTTGATTCCTCAGGTTTTGAAAGGGTCGTAGCGTCTATTGCGGATAAAAAACTTCAGGCAATGGCGTACCTTGATTACACGCAACGATGGTTTGATTTGGATGAAGCAGCTATTGCGTCTTCTTTTTTAAGCAAAGCGATCGCATTAAATGTTCCTTCGCTTCAAAAAGAAATCACAGCGCTTGGTTTGATGCTTGCCGCTGATCAGCAGAATTTTGATATGCTTAAAAATAAGGTAAACGACAGCTTGTCTGTTTCACCTAACGCGCGAATTTACTTCGAAGCATTACTCAACGAAAGTGAGGGCAATACGACAGCCGCGAAAATAAAATACAATTACCTGGCGCACGCCAATACAC
>CAZNCO010000053.1:0-13156 GCA_964571345.1 uncultured Ohtaekwangia sp. | reverse complement strand
ACATGTCAATGAACACGTGATTGTAACCTACTTCATTAATTTCATCCCCTACCGGAACCAGCCATCCCGAATTGCTCTCCGATTTTTCAGCTATATACTCTCCGCCTTTGCCGGAAGTAAACATTTCAAAACCGGTACGCAAGAAACTGTTTACCCATATTGTTCCTTCCGTGCCCATTACTTCATCGCGCAGGTCAAGGCCACCACGGAAAGTCCAGCTGGTTTCAAATTGAGCGATGGCTCCGTTTTCATATTTGATTAACCCGATGGCGTGATCTTCGGCATCGATTGGCTTTACTTGTGTATCGGCCCAGCACATCACTTCAATGGGCTTGATGTCTTTGCCGATATAATTTCTCGTGATCTCCACGCAGTGACAACCTAAGTCGAGAATGCATCCGCCACCTGCTTGTTCAATATCCCAAAACCAATCGCTGTGCGGGCCCGGATGTGTCTCCCGCGACTTTGCCCAAAGAATTCTTCCGAGTGCTCCGCTCTTCACACTGTCTAATGCCTTCAAAAATTTTGGCGTGTAGCAAAGATCTTCGAGGTAGCCGTTGAAGATGCCAGCTTTCTCTACTGCTTCCAACATTCGCTTAGCTTCTGCTGCGTTGCGGCCAAGCGGTTTTGTTGTGATCACGGCTTTCTTGTGTTTGCAGCAAAGGTTCACTGCTTCTTCATGAAGATTGTTTGGTAAGGCAATGCACACCACTTCCACTTCCGGGCGATTGATTGCTGATTCCATGTTGGTAGTTGAGAAAGCAACTTTATAATCGTCAGCGAATTTTTTCGCACTCTCTTCCCTGCGTGAATAAATCGTTACCACTTTATCACGACTACGATAACCTTGAAGCGAGTCTGCATAAAAACGCCCGATAAATCCCGAGCCAAGCATGGCGATGTTCATGGTGAGTTGTTAATTAGTTGTCGGTTGTTTTTTGAATTTATAGATCAACGCAATTTGTAGAGCACGGTTGGTGTGAACAAACTGGCCGCCTTGATCATTCAGCCAAACGTTTTTGGCACCAATTAAATAGGTTATACCAATTGCGAAATTTTTATAAATGTCATGCTCCCCGCCAACACTAAATCCGAAATCATTTTTGTGAAAAGTTTTAGTGGCGTCTGCGTTGTTATAATCTTTTCCTCCAACAGTAAAACTTACATAGGTTCCTGCGTTTAAACTTAAATGCTTATTCGCACCGTAGTGAATTGAAATCGGAAGAGTAAGATAGTTGATTGTAATATCGCTATTGGCAACGTATGAATAGGAGCTTACGACTACGTCTGAATACCCAAGTCCCATGTATCGAACATTTGCCCGAAGTCCAATTGTTTCGGAAAGATTATAATGATAAAAGGCACTAAAGGTTGGTTGGATTAAATTATCGTAAAACGATGTGCTACTACTAGGTATAGTACGGTAGTTAGATCCCGACACAACCCTTTGATTAGCTACGTTTATACCAGCATCAACACCAAAATATGCTTTTTGACTTTTGGCAACGAGGGCAAATGATATTAAGAAAAAAGTAAGAAATATTTTTTTCATTGAGGAGACGTTTTCTTCTCCTTAAAAAACAAAATAAAATACACCAACACAAATACAGCTATAAATGCAGGCACAAACCAGATATTTTTCCACTGGTGTACGCCATCTAAAGTGTAGTAATCAGTGGCAAAGCCTGAGAACCAGGTGCCGATGAACATGCCCACTCCATACGTTGCAAATGTGAACAAGCCTTGCGCTGCATTCTTTATTTTTTCTCCTGCTTTCTTTTCAGTGTACATGTAGCCGGTTACGAAAAAGAAATCGTAACAGATTCCGTGAAGGATGATTCCTGCATAAAGCATCCATAAGTTTGCATCCACATTTCCAAAGGCAAAGCACACATACCGAAGTATCCATGCTGCCATTCCGAGCATAAGCATTTTCTTCACACCGATTTGATTGAAGAGAAATGGAATGGCAAGAATAAAAATTGCTTCCGAGAATTGACCAAGAATCATTTTGCCCGCAGCATTCTCCATTCCACTTTCGTTCAAAAACAAATTCGCGAAACCGTAGTAGAAGGAAAGCGGAATGCAGACTAAAATTGCAGCGATGAAGAAGATGAGGTAAGCATTGTCTTTGAAGAGAACGAAAGCTTCTGTGCCAATTGCACTCTCAGACGATTTTCCTTTCGGTGGGGTATCAGGCAATATGAAACTCAATAATCCTAAGCCTGCCGAAGCAATTGCGGCCATGATGAATGTGGATGGCGTCTTCTCAATTCCTAATTGACCAATCATGATACCCGCCACGATCCAACCAATTGTCCCGAAAACTCTGATCCATGGAAATTGTTTTCCCGGATCAGTCATCTGTTGAAATGCAATGCTGTTGCTGAGCGCGATGGTTGGCATGTAGAGCAAAGAGTAGAAGACGATTACCCAGTAGAATGCGGTGTTGTCCGTGATTTGTGTGGCGAGAAACAAAAGTACTCCACCAAGAATATGAAGCACTCCCATGATCTTTTGTGCTGCAAAGAAGCGATCGGCCACCATGCCAATGAAGAAAGGCGAGATCATCGTTGCAATGGCTAGTGCGCTATAAGCTGCACCAATCTGCACACCACTTGACTGCAAATGGACCGACATGTAAGTACCCATTGTAACATACCACGCACCCCAGATAAAATATTCGAGGAGCATCATGATTGAGAGCTTGGTGAAGAGAACAGGTTTCATTTAAATGATTTATGATTTTGGATTTGAGACTTACGATTTGAAATTTGAGATCTGAAACTATTTATTCTGTGTTTCTTTTTCCCATCCGGTTTCTTTCAGACCGGGATCGTTTTCTTTTTTCAGGAAGTCGGCATTGGAAAGCAGATCTGCCTTCCATTCTAAAATGGCTTCGTCAGGAACAACATTCACTGGAACTTTCCATGCTGTAGAAGTTTCATTGTAAGCAAGATTGGATTGGGAGGAATAACATGAGATAATCGACCAGCGCGGTTTATCGCTTAGGTTTGCTTCACTGCGGTGCAGCAGGTTGCTATGAAAGATAAGGGCATCACCCGGTTTCAATTCACAATAAATCAATTCCATTGTCTTAAGTGCATGATTCACAAAAACCATGTCGGCTCCCACTTGTTCTCCTGCAAAGCCGTGATTTACTCTTCCAAGTTTGTGTGATCCTTTGATCACTTGCAGGCAGCCGTTCTCTTTGTTGGCCGGAGTGAGCGCTACCATTACGCTAATCAATTGATCCGGAAACATGAATTGATTTTTGTACCAATAGCCATAGTCCTGGTGCCATTCCCACGCGCCACCTACCCGCGGTTCTTTCTGCATCAGCTTGGAATGAAAATGACAAACGGGAGCATCGCTGTCGAGCAAAGGTTTGATAGATTCAATCACTCGCTTGCTTCTGCTCATGTAGCCAAACACATCGTTGCCCGGTGTGAACCACAAGCTGAGGCGTGTCTTCTTGCCGGTTTGATCATTGAGATCGAGTGCGTTCTTGCGCATCGCGTCATCTTCGAGTGCCGTAGAATACATTTTGTTAACTTCGGCTTGGCTAAAAAATTGACGAAGTATGAGATAGCCATTGCGATGGTACTCAGCGATCTGATCAGAGGTGAGGCCAGCCATAAATTATCCTTTTTGAAAATTAGCTAATTCAGATTTAATCCCAAACAGCAATCATGTGAGCGGTGAAAAAATTAGGACAATAAAAAGAAAGTTTTTCAATTAGCTCCTTACCTTAGTTGAATGAATATTTCTAAAACGATTTTGATTACGGGCGTTTCCACCGGGCTGGGATATGGCACGCTCAAAGAATTTGTGGCGCGCGGCTATACCGTATTTGGTAGTGTGCGCAAGAAAGAAGATGCTGATCGGCTGCAAAGCGAGTTTGGAGAAAAATTTGTTCCGCTCGTTTTTGATGTAACGGATTATGCCGCGATTGAAAAGTCAGTTGACACGGTTCGGCAAAAATTAAATGGGCAAGGCCTCGGAGGGTTGATCAACAACTCAGGTATTTCTGTTTCGGGCCCACTGCAATACATAGACATCGATGACCTGAAAAGAAATTTTGAAGTAAATGTGTTTGGTTTGGTGAAGGTGACTCAAGCGTTTCTTCCTTTGTTGGGTGCGCAGTCGTTTCATCCCTCTGCGCCTGGTCGTATTCTCAACATCAGTTCGGTTGCCGGGAAAATGGCACCTCCTTACATGGCTCCATATGTTGGATCGAAACATGCAGTGGAGGGAATCTCGGGCGCATTGCGAAGAGAGCTTATGCGCTATGGAATTGAAGTGATCATCATCGGGCCGGGCGCAGTGCAAACTCCTATTTGGGATAAAGGCTCTATGGATAAATTTAAAGACACGCCTTACATCACTTCACTTCTAAAGTTTTTTACCAAGTTTATTACAGAAGGCAAGCAAGGAATGCCGCTCGATGTTTTTTCAAAAAGACTGGCAGATATTTTTGAAACGCCAAAACCGAAAACAAGATATGCCATTGTGCAAGGCGAATTTGCAAACTGGACCTTGCCTAGATTGCTTCCAGAAAGAATGGTGGATAACTTTTTTAAGAAATTGATGTAAAAGAATTTCGAATATTTTAAACCAAAGTGATATGACACGTAAGAAAAAAATTTTGATTGCTGTTGCGATTGTGCTGGTGGTGATCCAATTCATTCGTCCAGCAAAAAATATCTCTGACCTCAACGGTCCGAATGAAATTGCTAAACATTATGCAGTACCTGAAAACGTGCAAGCCATTTTGAAACAGTCGTGCTACGATTGTCATAGCAACAACACCAACTATCCGTGGTACACGAATATCCAACCGGTTGGCTTGTGGATTCAACTAATGCATGTGAACGATGGCAAGCGTCACCTCAACTTTTCAGAATACGGAAGTTATCCTGAAAAGAAAGCCAAGCACAAGTTTGAAGAAATAGCAGATGAAGTTCGTGAAGGCGAAATGCCACTGGGAACCTACACGCTGATGCACGGTGATGCTAAACTATCAGCAGAACAAACCAAAGCACTCGTAGATTGGGCAGATGGATTGAAGTAAATTACTTCAACACGCCCAACTCTTTACCTACTTCAGTGAATGCTTGAATCGCCTTATCAAGGTGATGCTGTTCGTGAGCAGCAGAAATCTGCACGCGAATTCGCGCCTTGCCCTTTGCTACCACTGGATAGAAAAATCCGATTACGTAAATCCCTTTGTTCAAAAGTTTTTCCGCGAACTGCTGTGCAAGCGGAGCTTCGTACAACATGATTGGCACAATTGGATGAACCCCTGGTTTGATATCAAAGCCAGCAGCGGTCATTTTATCACGGAAGTATTTTGTGTTCTTTTCCAGCTTATCGCGAAGAGCTGTGGTCTCCGAAAGCATGTTGAAGACTTCAATGGATGCCCCTGTGATGGAAGGTGCGAGTGTATTTGAAAACAAGTAAGGGCGCGAACGCTGACGAAGCATTTCAATGATTTCTTTTCTTCCTGAAGTAAATCCACCTGAAGCTCCACCTAATGCTTTGCCTAACGTTCCCGTGATAACATCAACACGACCCATCACGCCACAATGCTCTGGCACTCCACGCCCCGTTTTTCCCAAAAAGCCCATTGAGTGACATTCGTCTGTCATCACTAGAGCCTCGTATTGATCTGCGAGATCACAAATCTTATCAAGCTGCGCGATTGTTCCATCCATGGAGAATGCTCCATCCGTAACGATGATAATTTGATTTGCGCCTGCTTTTTTAGCGTCCTCCAATTGCTGTTTCAAATCATCCATGTCATTGTGCTTGTAGCGATAGCGCATGGCCTTACACAAACGAACTCCGTCAATAATAGATGCGTGATTTAGTTCATCAGAGATGATCGCATCCTTCTCGCCAAACAAAGGTTCAAACACTCCACCATTTGCATCAAAAGCAGCCGCGTATAAAATGGTATCTTCGGTGTGCAAAAATTCTGATATCTTTTGCTCTAGTTCTTTGTGAATGTCTTGCGTGCCGCAAATAAAGCGGACTGATGACATTCCGAAGCCATGCGTATCAATCGCCTTCTTTGCTGCTTCAATCACACGTGGATGTGATGATAGCCCCAGGTAGTTGTTCGCGCAGAAATTGATTACACTCTTTCCGTCTGCGGTCTTGATGTCGGCACCTTGTGGTGTGGTGATGATTCTTTCCTTTTTGAAAAGACCGGCTTCGCGGATGGCGTTCAATTCTTTTTCGAGAACGGGCTGAAGTTTCTTGTACATGGCTTTTTGATTTTTAGCGTGTGCAAATCTACGATCACAAATGATAATTCGTAAAAGATAAATTTCTTTACCTTCGCCCCGCATTCGTTTTAGCATGAAGAAAACAAAGGTTTTGCTGGTTGGAGCCGGTGGTCAACTCGGTTCAGAGCTTGCACAGGGATTGTGGAAAATTTATGGTCAGGAAAATGTAATTGCGTCTGACATAAAAGAACCACAGGGAATTCTGAAAGAAGCTCCTTTTGAAAAATTTGATGTGCTCCAGCGCGACAAGCTTTTTGAGCTAATCAAGAAACACGAGGTCACCCAGATTTACCATTTGGCCGCCCTGCTCTCTGCCACCGGTGAAAAAGATCCGCGCTGGGCCTGGAAATTAAATATGGAAAGTTTGCTATTCGTGCTTGAAGCGGCCAATGAATTAAAGCTTCACAAAGTGTACTGGCCAAGTTCGATTGCGGCTTTCGGACCAACAACTCCTAAGCAACAAACCCCTCAGCACACCATCATGGATCCAACTACCGTTTATGGAATTACGAAACTTGCCGGTGAGCTTTGGTGCGAATACTATTTCAGAAGATATGGTGTGGATGTTCGCAGTTTGCGCTATCCCGGATTAATTGGGTGGAAGACTCTCCCTGGTGGTGGCACTACTGATTATGCAGTTGATATCTATTTTAAGGCAATACAGGAAAAGAATTATGAGTGTTTCCTCGCGCCTGATACCTACCTGCCGATGATGTATATGGACGATGCCGTGAAAGCTACCATCGACCTGATGGAGGCTCCCGCTGAGAAAGTAAAAGTGCGCACTAGTTATAATGTGGGTTCGATGAGCTTCTGCCCGGCACAAATTGCAGCTACCATAAAAAAACATATTCACGATTTCACCATCACGTATAAGCCCGATTTCCGTCAGGCAATTGCAGATTCATGGCCGAAATCAATTGATGACTCCGAAGCACGCAGAGACTGGGGCTGGCAACATCAGTTTGGTTTAGAAGAAATGACGGTTGACATCCTGAAGAATCTTTCCTCAAACAAATAAAAATTGTAAGTTAGGGTTGGGCTTTAATTTAATGAGGAACAATCCTAGCTTTTTAAGTGAAATATTATCTAGTCAGCCAAGTCTGGCCTTTTTTGCTGTCGATCGTAAATTTCGCTATACCTTCTTTACGCCAACCCACGCTCACTTAATGCTTACCCTTTGGGGAAAGCCCATAAAAATTGGTGATAGCCCCCTGGATTTTGTTAAAAAGACAACTGATAAAAGGAGAGCCACCCAGAATCTTAAGAAAGCACTACAGGGAAAACATTTTGCGCGTGAAGAATCCTTCAGCGGAAGCAACGGGACGAAGCATTACTTTGAAAACAGGTACGCACCCATTGTCACAAAAGCAGGAAAGATTACAGGTGTCACTGTATTTTCATTTGACATTACGGATCGAAGGTCATCAGAGATTATTACCGAACAGTCCAACTCGTTATTGGAGGCTACTATAAATTCTTCAGCGAATGGAATTCTTGTAGTGGATTTGCACGGGAAGTCCGTTTTGTTTAACCGCAAGTTTCTTGAACTTATGAATCATCCTCCGGAGGTCACCGAGAGGAGGGTTGATGCAGAAATGATGGCTGATGTACTGCCTCGACTGAAAGATGCCGAGCAATTTTTGGAGCGGGTGAAATACCTATATGCCCATCCGGAAGAGGAGGGCATGGACCTGATGGAGTTTAAGGACGGCAGAGTTTATGAACGCTATACGGCACCACAAAAATCGGGAGGAAAAATAATCGGCCGTGTCTGGAGTTTTCTTGATATAACCGAGCGAGAAAAAGCTGAGCGTGAACTGAAATATCGCGAGAAAAGATACAGGACTTTGCAGGAGGCTTCTTTTGGCGGCATAGGTCTGCATGAAAAAGGAATAATCATAGATGCTAATTATGGTTTGTCGAAACTGACAGGCTATTCGTTGGATGAATTGATTGGAATGAATGGGGTAAATTTGGTTGCGCCCGAATACAGAGACTTGGTGATCGAAAGAATTACCAAGGGTTATTCAGAACCCTATGATGTGATGGGCCTCGGGAAAGATGGCACAAAATTCCACATGGAGGTGAGGGGAAAAAGTTTTCAGTCGGAAGGAAAAATGCTTCGCGTAACGGAATTCAGAGACATCACTGAACGGAAGCGAGCGGAAGAAAAGATCAGGGAGCAGAACAGCAAGCTGTCCGCCATTGCGCAAAGCTTGCGTAAAAAGAATGATCAGCTAGAGGAATTTACCCAAATTGTTTCCCACAATCTGCGTAGCCCGGTAGGTAACATCAGCGCATTACTAGACCATTATGAAAAAGCAAATAGCGAGCAGGAGAAGAGGGAATTGATCCAATACATGAAGGCATCAAGCGAGTCATTACTTACTACTATGCTTGAATTGAACGAAATTCTTAAAGTGAGCCAGACTGGCCCCTTGGAAACGGTAGAATTGGACTTCGACCAGGTGTTGGAGAAAATTATTATGATGCTTCATACCAATATCGTATCGCAAAAGGCAGTGATTGAAACTGACTTTCGTGAAAGAAAAGTCGTTTTCTCTCCACTTTATATGGAGAGCATTTTACTCAATTTATTAAGCAATGCCTTAAAATATGCTAGCCCGAAACGCAGCCCAGTGATAAGGCTCAAAACCTTTGCTGAGGACGGAGTGATTTTTCTGCAAGTAGAAGATAACGGACTCGGTATCGACCTCAACAAATTCAGTCACCAAATGTTTAAATTACGAAAGACTTTTCATCAGCATCAGGATAGCCGTGGCGTAGGTCTTTTTATGGTAAAAAATCAGGTAGAAGCAATGGGTGGCGAGATCAGTGTAGTGAGCGAAGTAGAAAAAGGTAGTACTTTTACAATTCGTTTCGGGAAACACATGAAGATATGATTGAGCAAAATCGCATTGTTGCCATCGTAGATGATGATCCGATTTATCGGTTTACATCGGTGCGCTCTATTGAACGGCAGCAACTTGCCAACAAAGTGTTGGAATTCAATTCTGGCAGTGATGCTTTGGAATTTCTCGCCAGAAATTCAAGTGATTCGTCTTCTTTGCCTGATGTTATTCTGCTGGACATCAACATGCCACTTACCGATGGATGGATGTTTCTGGATGAATTTGATCGGATGAAGTCTTCGATGTCGAAGCAGATTGTCATTTATATGGTGAGTTCCTCTATTGATCAGCGCGATTTGCAGCGGGCCAAATCAAATGCTTGGTTAAAGACTATTTGGTAAAGCCGATACCTCAGGAAAAATTTAGGGAAGTTTTGAATTAATTATCGGAAAATCTTATTGCCAGATTTGATGATATGCCTATCCTGAATCCTTGGTTCGCATTGCTCCCGTCTTCAAAGCTTGCAGCAAACTCTACACGAAACAACCGTAAGATTCCATTCACACCGTAACCAACTTCTGTATAGTTTTTAGATGAAGGTGTTTTCAAGTAATTGGTGAAGAAACTTTCTGTGACACCCATCAAACGCAATTTGGGAATGCGTGAAAGAATAAATTTTCTGAAGTGATAATGCACATTTGCAGAAAAATATTGATCGCGTGTACTGAATTTATAATAATCCAGCAGTCGAAAACTTCCGACCGGGTCGGTCGTCATCAGGAATGTTTGATTGCCCATGAAATGAGCATAATCCATAAAATACATTTTGTTGCTGTTGAAAAATTTTCCCGCCTTCAAGTTCACGTCTAGTGTGCCTCTTATTCCCAATCGATAGCCTTGTCTTATTCCCAGCTCAACAAGATCATAATCCACGGCTGAGCTAAAGATGTTGTTAAACCCTTTTCGGTAATCGAGAGTAAAGATTGGCGAAGTACGATCTGCCCTGTATTTGTTTCCATTTCGAATGCGGTATTTCTGCCAGGGCCTTGCCTCAATTCCTACCTCACCAATAAATGCATTGTGTTCTGAAAAGTCACTTCCGCCAGGCAATTCTACATTCACCGGTGCATTGGGCGTAAACCTTTCTTTACTTTTATCATTGAATGAATAATCATTGTTGTCATAAAGCTGATGCCGTCTCGCCAATGACCAGTTGGTATGAAAGGTATATTTATCGTTGACGCGCTTTCGGAAATTCAGATCCACAAATTCGCGCTCATAAATTTTCATCCAGTTGTGACCTTCTACCAATGTGGTGTAAGTGTTAATGATCTGGTGAATGGGCTCCCGATTGTTAAACTGCTGTATGTACCTTCCTCCACTCAAGGTGATACGGCTGTTGCCCGTGCGGTAGTCGAAGCGCAGATAGCCGGTCAACTTTTCTCGGGCAAAAGCATAACGCAAGATCGGGCTGATTTCCAATCGTTTTGTTTCTGGCCTGCTATCTTTCCTTGTTGAATCTTTTTTTACCCACCGGTGAAAGTAATTCATCCTGTAAATAAGATTTACTCCTTCCACGGTATTATATCCGCCCCAAGGAGTTTGAATTTCAAAATTAGAATTTTTGCCTATGGTGTATGTGTTGCCAATCAGAATATCCCAAGGTTTAAATCCTTTTGAGTGTTTGCGTTTTGAGTGAAGTGTATCGCCTTCATCACGTTTTCGTTGCACCTCGCTAATGCTGTCATTTTTATGATAACCACGCACTTCTTCCTTATCAAGTGGGGTAGGTCGAATATCAGCCCAGAAGGTAGAGTCTTTTTTATAAGCTGTTGAGTCAACTGTATATTTGGTTTCGGAAAGTACTTCTGGTTCTTTTTCTTTTTCACGTTCTGCTTTCTCGTAATCTTTCAGCACTTTTTTTAATTCTTTATTGGTGATTTCTTTTCCATTTTCCAGGCGCTGTTTGATTTCCTGGTTTTTCTTTGCTTTCTCAGTCTTTGCTAGTTTAGTAGCCTCTTCTTTATCAATTTTTTCATCCACCACTTTTATCTCTTGCGGCAGATCTTTGTTTAGTTTGATTTTATAATCTTTCACCGTGGCCAGGTAGGCACCCTCAAATTCAAATCCAAAAACCTTCCCAGATACCACAGCGTTTTGTGACACCGGCATCCAGGCTTGCCCCTTCATTTGCTGACTATCATCTTCAATGGGATTGTAAATCTGCTTTACTTGAAATTGGATACCTAGTTTAGTGGCTTTGAAGTCAAGACTGTGAATGCACCACCAGTCTTCCACAATGTAAATCACCCCTTCAAAAACATTGTCGCCTGGCGAGCGTGGCGTAACTTTTATTTTACTCACCTCAAATCCGCGGTCTTTAAAGACGCCAAGGTATTCAAATCGATAATAAGAAAACGATTTGGGTGAAAGAGGAGAAACGGTTTCAGCAATTTCGGGTTGATAAAAACTTCCGAAGATGTATGCGTTAGGTGATGCATTATTATTTTTTCCCTGGGTGTAAACAGCAATTACTTTTTCTTCAAACTTATTTGGCCGTGTATACTTGATTTCGCTCACTGATTCGGTAATAAACAACCGGTCTTTTGTGATGCCTTCTTTCTCCAACGCTTTCTTGGCAAACCACGGATAGTCTTTCAGCTTTCCTTTTCCCTTGATGTAAACTTTTGCAGTGTACATGTCAACTTGTTGCGTATGGTATTTTGCTTTGCCGATGGCCTTGCGCATCACCGTGTAGGCAGGATCTTCTTTATTGGCCTTCACGGTAACGGTTTGAAGCATCACCACCTGCGTTTTGAGTGTTACGTCAACTTGCTGAAATTCATTCCCCACTTCTATCTTTTGGGTGATTGTTTCATAGCCTAAATATTGGAATAGCACCGTGTAACTGCCTGGAGCAAGTGAAATTTCATAGTTCCCGTTAAGATCTGTGGCAGCACCTGAACTGGTCTCCTTTACGAAAATGGACGCAAAGGCTAGAGGTGATCCATCATCTGCCTTGATGCGGCCTTTGATTCCGCCAGCAAAGGATTGAACAATTAAAAATAATAATGCGGGAAGGAGGAGGTTTTGGAGTTTCATTCCAACCATAGACGCAAAAGAGACGGTTAAAGTTTTCTGCTATTTGTAAAATCCTTTCTGCCGGATCATCTGCTCCACAGGTTCTGGAACGAGGTAACGAATTGATTTATTGTTCTTGATACAGTTCCTGATGTAGGTGGCCGAAATATCCAGCAGTGGGGCTTCTACCATTGTTACGTTTGGATGACGCTTTAACTCTGAATTTGTTACATCGGGCCTTGGATAAACGTATAGCCCAAATTGAGTAAGGATCTCTTCGTAGTTTTTCCACTTGGTAAAGCTTTCCAGATTGTCTTCACCTACTATCAGTTTAAAATCTTTTCCCGGATGCTTTTCGCGAAGATACGCTAAGGTGAAAATGGTGTAATTCGGCTTAGGCAAATTGAACTCAACATCAGATACTTCAAGTTTGTAATTATCAGCGATCGCAGCCTTTACCATGTCGTATCGATCAAACTCATGCAGTAATCCTTTACTTGGTTTAAAGGGATTTTGAGGCGTTACAACAAACCATACTTTTTTTAGATCACTGTTCTCGGCCATGATGTTGGCAATAATCATGTGCCCAATATGAATGGGATTGAAGGATCCGAAGAAGAGACCGATTTTCACGGAATGAATTTCCGATTTTTATTTGAATTCGTTGTAAAGCTTCTGGGCTTCCGCCAAAGATTTATCAAGATCTTCGTTTACCAGCACTACATCAAACTTATCCTGAAAGCCCATTTCAAAATTGGCTTTGAATAACCTTCGCGATAAACTTTCTTCTGATTCTGTGCCACGGTCGTTAAGACGTTGCTTAAGAATTTCGATGGAGGGTACTTTCACAAAAATAGCGAGGGCCTTATCGCCAAAATATTTTTTCAAGTTCAATCCTCCTTTCACGTCCACGTCAAAGATTACATT
>CAZNCO010000052.1:0-13171 GCA_964571345.1 uncultured Ohtaekwangia sp. | reverse complement strand
GATACAAGGTATCAAGGGTGTTTAAAGTCAATAATCGAAGAAGACCCAGCACGGCATTTTTGGCCACGAAGATTGCTGAGTCACAAGAGAAACTGAGTATTGACAAACGTATAAAAGACGACAGCCTTCGCTACTATACAAACTTAAATCTCTGCCCTTGCAGGTTGACAGTATTGCCAATGAGTCGTTGCATGGCCCTGAATTGTTTGATGCGAAGAAAGATGTGATGAATTTTACGGGT
Source organism: uncultured Ohtaekwangia sp. (assembly GCA_964571345.1). GTDB lineage: Bacteria > Bacteroidota > Bacteroidia > Cytophagales > Cyclobacteriaceae > ELB16-189. The sequence continues at coordinate 12,930 of CAZNCO010000052.1, read as the reverse complement.
GCACTTTTGATCGAGTACAAAGAGAAAGAGGAGCTAAGTTATGCCCGCTACTCGGGAAGAGACTTCACCGTGAAACAGAAGTCTTTGCTTCGCATCGCGTCACCGTTACGGCTTTATGAAAATGGATATTTTGAAGATGTACACAATTTGATTCTTGAGAAATATTGGGCATGGAAAGAGAATACTTCTACACTCCTTCCTTTGGATTATTATCCGGAATTGAACAAATGAAGTAGGTGTAAATAAAAAGACAAAAATGTCTTTAAATAGTTATCTTTGCATTTCACTTCAACTGAGAAACAATGCAAACGACATCTCCTCATACCTTTCACATCCCCGTAATGGGCCTGGCTTATACCATCGATACACCCGTTAAAGTTGCCAGGTTTGGAATCAACTCGGTTATCTCCATTGTGGAGGATAATTTAATTGAAAAGATGCGGGAGCACTATTACAAGCAGCAAAGTGAACCCTATCACCCCATTACACATCATGAGACGGATTATCGTGCCAGGCGCATTACAGATTACCTGAATCTTGTAAACCGAATCGTGAATAGCCAAGTGGCAAAGCTACGAAATGAAGAATTCAGGCCCGATTCGGAAATCACCAAGTATTTTGAAATGCTTCCGCAAAACAGTGAGTTGAGAAATATTTACTCTCAAATGAATAAAGTTAGCAATGAGGAGGATCAACTCCAGTTGGATAATTGGCTAAGACGCGAGATAAGCCAGGGCGCATTGACGTAAACATCATGACGAAGCTTGATAAAAATAATCTGGATGAGCAGAATCAGGTTATCGAAGATGGCTCTGATGCTGTAACTGCTTTGAGAGGCTATGTAAAAAGTGATCTGACAAATTCTTCCGTCATTCTTTCTGCTGGCATGAATCCGCGGTTGTTTAGTTATATGGAAAAGCTAATGGAGTTTGATGCGGATAGTTTAGGTAATTTTAAGAAGGAGATTGTGATCAAAGTTTCTGATTACCGCTCTGCGCTTATACAAGGAAAGATGCTGGCAAAGAAAGGTTTGTGGGTGAGCGAGTTCAGGATCGAATCGGGTTTGAATTGTGGCGGTCACGCGTTCGCATCTGACGGATTTTTGCTAGGCCCTATTCTTGAAGAGTTTAAAAATAAAAAGAATGAACTCATTGCGGCTTTGTTTGAACCCTACAACCAGGCATTGCGGGCGAAGGGCAAACCCATATTTGATTCTCCGCACTCACTTCGTATCACGGTGCAGGGTGGAGTGGGAACGCATGAGGAAGATGAATTTCTTCGAACCCATTACCAGGTAGATGGCACCGGCTGGGGCACACCATTTTTGTTGGTGCCTGAAGCTACCACTGTGGATGAAGATACACTGCAGTTGCTGAGCAAAGCTGAAGAAGAAGACGTGATCCTGAGCAAAAACTCTCCTTTGGGTGTGCGATTTTATTACCTGAGAGGATCTTCGGCAGAGAAAGAAAAACTTAATCGCATATCACGTGGTGTTCCGGGTAGTCCTTGTACTGAAGAATATTTGGTCTCTAATACAGAATTTGGAAAGCAGCCCATTTGCACGGCATCTCATCGGTATCAAAAAAAGAAAATAGAACAGCTTCGATCTTTGAATCTGCCCAAAGAGGAATATAACAAGCAATTGAAAGAGGTTACTGACAAAGAATGTTTATGCGTGGGACTGAGCAATGCAGCGGTCAAGACATATAACCTGAAACCTTTTTCAAGGAGAAATGGCATCAATATCTGCCCGGGCCCAAACATCGCTTACTTCTCTCAGATTGTTTCATTAAGGAAAATGGTGGATCACATTTATGGACGAGCAAATGTTCTTCAAAATGATGAACGCCCACACATGTTTGTAAAGGAACTTATGTTGTATGTTAGTTATTGGAATGAGTTGCTTACGGAGATGAGAGGCATCGTTGACGTAAAGCGGAAAACATACGTAGAGAATTTTTATTCAAACCTGATGCAGGGTATTTCATACTATCGTAGTCTTGCCGATGAAATGAATCATGAGCTATCCGGATTGAAAAATAAAATTGAGTCCGGTCTTGATGATGCGGAACGACAGTTGAAAGAGATGGTGTCATTGCTCGACTCGCATCCCCTTGATCAATATAAAATTGTTCCAGCCTGAAATATTTTGTAACTAGGCACGGATTAAACTGGTGCCACTATGTTTTCAAAGGCTTGTGAATACGCTATTCGTGCTTCGCTTTACATTTCAATCAAGAGCATTGATGGCTCAAAGTTGGGAATACAGGAGATAGCCAAAGAGATTGATTCGCCTGCTCATTTTACTGCCAAGATTTTACAAACGCTTACGCGGGAAGGCATTATCTCATCAATTAAAGGGCCAAATGGTGGCTTCTATCTTGATCCTAAAGCGAAGCCTGTTCCGCTCACGGCTATTGTGAGGGCAATTGATGGTGAAGACATACTTCATTCCTGTTCGCTAGGGTTGAAGGAATGCTCAGATAAATTTCCCTGCCCGATTCACAACGACATCAAGGCTTACAAAGAAAGGCTACGGAAGATTCTGAAAGAGAAAACTTTGCAGGAGTTAGGTGGTGATCTGGTGAAGGGTAAAACTTTTTTAAAGAACTACCGGATGCGGTTACCCCGCTGACCACTCGGCATAGGAATCGCTTGTCTCCCAAAGCTTTAGTGACTGCAATTGAATATCATGCGGCAGCTCAGGTAGAATTTTCCGCTTTAGAAAAATAAGCAAATTTTCAGCAGTAGGTTCTACATCAAATACAAGCAACTCATCTTTTGCGAAATCGTTCTTTGACTCAGCCAGGTAGGCCTTTGATAAAATCAGTTTGTGATCGAGTAAGCAGATAGCATGATCTTGCACGATGGATTTCAGGTCTTTAAAATCCATGACAATGCCAATACCGCTGACATAGTTGTCAGAGCTTTGCTTTGATTGTACAGTAACGTGAAGTTCATACGAATGACCATGAACATGTGCGCATTTTCCCGGATACTGGTGAATAGCGTGCGCTGCCTCAAACCGGAATATTTTTGTAATCGAGATCATTTGCCTTGAAGAGGTTCAAACCGTGCCTGAAAGAAGCGAAGGTATTTTGGTTCGTAAACCATTTTTAGTCCTTTGATTTTATCTCTGCGCTCGTACACCGCTGCCGCAGACTCGGCTACTACATCCATGTGGGCTTGTGTGTACACTCTTCTGGGAATAGTAAATCGCACAAGCTCTAATTTAGGATAGTAGTTTTTGCCGTCTGCTTTTCTTCCTGCCGACACTATTCCTCGTTCCATCGTGCGTACACCGGAGTCGATATAAATTTCGGCTGCCAATGCTTGTGCCGGGAAGTCATCTTGTTTTACATGTGGGAGAAAGGCCTTCGCGTCAACAAAAACTCCGTGGCCACCGATTGGTTTTACGATGGCCATTCCGTACTCGATCATTTTCTGCCCGAGGTATTCCACCTGGCCAACGCGCGCACGCTGATGGTGATCACTTAAACTCTCTTCGATCCCCACTGCAATGGCTTCCATATCACGACCGGCCAGACCGCCATAGGTGTGGAGCCCTTCATACACCACTACGAGATTGCGTGCTTCTTCAAACACGTCCCATTCGTTGGTTGCCATGAATCCTCCGATATTAACAAGTGCATCTTTCTTGGCACTCATGGTAGCGCCATCCGTGAGGGAGCAAATCTCTTTGACAATTTCTCGGATGGATTTCTTGCTATATCCTTTCTCGCGCTGCTGGATAAAATAAGCGTTTTCAGCTACGCGCGTCATATCATGAATAATGCGAATGCCGTGCTTCTTTGTGTAAGCGCGCAACTCTTTTAAATTCTTGATGCTGATCGGTTGGCAACCTGCCATATTCACGTTGGTGGCGATGCTTACGTAGGGAATTCTTTTTGCTCCGTATTTTTTTACCAGCGCGTCAAGTTTGTCGAGGTCAACGTTTCCTTTGAAAGGAAATTCATTGAGCGGATCATGCGCTTCATCGATAATGATATCTTCAAATTTACCACCTGCCAGTTCCTGGTGCAGGCGTGTAGTGGTGAAGTACATGTTACCTGGAATGATATCGCCCTTCTTTATTAAGATCTGCGAGAGAATGTTTTCTGCTCCGCGCCCCTGGTGGGTGGGAACAATGTACTTGTATCCGTAATATTTATGAATGGCATCTTCAAGGCGATAGAAGCTCTTACTTCCGGCATACGCTTCATCTCCAAGCATTAGTGCCGACCACTGCCGATCGCTCATTGCATTGGTGCCACTGTCTGTGAGCAAGTCGATATATACATCTTCAGATCTCAGTAGGAAAGTATTGTAGCCTGCTTCTTTGATTGCCTTCACGCGCTGGGCTTTGGTGGTCATCTTCAGCAACTCCACCATTTTCATTTTATAAGGTTCTGCCCATGAGCGCTTCAAGATTTTGTTGTTCATATCTCTGTTTTTTTATTGAGTTATATCTTTTCGAAATTGTGCCGTGAAATGCCTTAGGAAAGGTGGCTCATATACAATTTTGTATCCCGTATTTTTATCTTTCATTTCGAGGATATCATCGAACACATCAATTACATAGTCGATGTGACTTTGTGTGTAGGTCCTGCGCGGAATAGCCAGTCTGACTAATTCGTTTTTTGCTGGCATAAGTTTCCCATTGCCGTCATACTTTCCAAACATCACACTTCCAACTTCAACACAACGAATTCCTCCTTTTGTGTAGAGATCGCAGACTAATGCTTGCCCGGGATATTGATCAACTGGAATATTCGGGTACAACTTTTTTGCATCGATGTACACTGCATGTCCACCAATAGGCCACACCACAGGAATTCCCTTAGCTTTAAGATGTTCTCCGAGATAAGCTGTGCTTCGAATACGGTAATGAAGATAATCCGGGTCGAAAACTTCTTTCAGCCCAATCGCCATTGCTTCCATATCGCGACCGGCCAGACCACCATAGGTTGTAAATCCTTCTGAGATAATTAATAAGTTAGCGCACTGCTGACTCAGCTTTTCGTCTCGTAGCGTGAGCAAGCCTCCAATATTTACAAGACCATCTTTCTTGGCGCTCATCACAAACGCATCGGCTAACCGAAGCGTTTCTTTTGCAATCTCTTCGTATGATTTGTCTCCGTATCCTGCTTCACGGTGTTTGATGAAATAACTGTTTTCTGCAATACGGCATCCGTCAATCACTAATAGCAGATCATTTTCATTACAAAGTTGTCGCACTTCTTTGATGTTGCTCAAGCTTACCGGTTGTCCTCCGGAAGAATTGTTGGTGAGCGTCATGATGATGGCTGCAATGTTTTTGCTTCCATGTTGCTTAATCAACTCTTTGACTTTCGGAATATCGATGTTGCCTTTGAAAGGTAGTTGAGCCTCAGGATGTGTTGCCTCTTCGGGTAGCACATCGATCGCGGTAGCACCTGTGAATTCAATGTTGGCACGCGTAGTGTCAAAATGCGTATTGCTGATGAAAACTTTACTCTTCCCGCCAAGGATGCCATAAAGAATTCTTTCTGCGGCACGCCCTTGGTGAGTTGGAAGAATGTGTGGCATGCCTGTCAACTCTTTTACTACGGATTCGAGGTGTTGCCAACTTTTTGCACCTGCATAACTTTCGTCACCGGTCATGATACCCGCCCACTGCCGGTCGCTCATCGCACCTGTGCCGCTATCGGTCAGCAGATCAATAAATACATCCTCGGAATGCAGCAAGAATGGATTGTAGCCGCTTTTTATCAAAGCTTCGTTTCGATATTCTTCCGTTGTAATCCGAATGGGCTCCACCATTTTAATACGGAATGGCTCTGCCAGCGTGCGTGCTTTTTTCTCGATCATACTGATTAAATCGCTGGTAAAAGACCGGAAAAGTAACTGTCGAAAAAATGATTAAAGTCAGGTGCCGAACAGCGGTAAGTCAGGTTGTTTTTATTTTATGCAATCGACTTCGATGTAATAAAAGGATAAAAATATCTTTAAATATAATAAAGATAAAAATGTCTTTTATTATGTTTGTGGAAATTGAGCAGTGTGTTTCAACTTTTTTAATCATCAACCATGAATCAAACGGATCAGATTGGGGCTACGCTGGGCGCCTCCTTACTCAGCGATAAAATATCAAAATTCAAAAGAGCCGATCAACTTAAAGAAGTAGGCTTGTATCCTTACTTCCGTGTGATCGAATCAGACCAAGACACAGAAGTACTGATCGATGGGAAGAATGTATTAATGTTTGGATCGAATAGCTACCTGGGGCTTACCAATCATCCTGAGATAAAGTCGAAGGCGATGGAGGCGCTGCGCAAGTATGGAAGCGGTTGTGCGGGTTCAAGGTTTCTGAATGGTACGTTGGATATTCATCTTGAGCTGGAGCAGAAGTTGGCAGAGTTTGTTGGAAAGGAAGATGCTCTTGTTTTTAGTACAGGTTTTCAGGTGAATATTGGAGTGATACCAGCATTGGTTGGCCGGCATGATTACCTGATACTTGATGAACTGGATCATGCATCCATCATAGAAGGTTCGAATTTATGCCTTGGGCAAACCCGTAAGTTTCGGCATAACAACATGGAATCTCTGGAGAAGGCTTTGCAGAGTTGTGATCCTGACAAGATCAAATTGATTGTGCTCGATGGCATCTTTAGCATGGATGGTGATATCGCCAGACTGCCGGAAATTGTGCAGCTCGCGGAAAAATACAGTGCTACAGTGATGGTGGATGATGCGCATGCGCTTGGGGTAATCGGAGAAGGTGGGAGAGGAACCGCATCTCATTTTAATCTTACCAGCAATACACATTTGATCATGGGTACCTTCAGCAAATCGTTGGCGTCTATCGGTGGTTTCATCGCATCGGATCGCACTACCATTAATTATTTGAAACATCATGCACGATCATTAATGTTTAGTGCAAGCATTTCCCCTGCAGCCACTGCCAGTGCGTTAGCAGCATTGGAAATTATTGAAAAAGAACCTGAGCGTATTGACAAGCTTTGGGAAAACACGCACTTCGCGTTGCAAGAACTCAAGCGGCTAGGTTTTGATACAGGTGCTTCGTGCACGCCCATCATTCCAATCTATGTGCGCGATGATGCAAAAACGTTTCAGTTAGCCAAAATGCTTTTAAACGAAGGAGTGTTCGTCAATCCGATTGCTTCGCCAGCAGTTTCGAAAGACGATACCTTGATTCGCTTTAGCTTGATGGCAACTCATACAACTGATCAGATCGAAGAGGCGATTGAGAAACTATATTCCATTTCGAAGGCATTAGACATACTTTAATGTTATGGCAATCACTGTAAGTGAAGTTACTACCCGAAAGCAATTCAATGACTTCATCGACTTGCCATACCGGTTGTATAAAAATCATCCTTACTTTGCTCCGCCTTTGCGTTTTGATGAAGTGGCTACCCTCCGGAAAGACAAGAATCCCGCTTTTGATTATTGTGAAACAAAATATTGGCTAGCTTATAAAGATGGCCGAGTCGTTGGCCGAATTGCAGGGATATTAAATCACGCGTATGTTCAGAAGTGGAAAAATCCATATATGCGCTTCGGCTGGATTGATTTTGAAAATGACGAGGAGATCGTAAAATCACTTCTACGGCAAGTAGAAGAGTGGGCCAAGCAGAAGGGCATGAAGGCTGTTCATGGGCCTCTTGGTTTTACCGATTTGGATCATGAAGGAATTCTGATAGAAGGTTATGATCAACTGGGCACGCTTGCCACGATTTATAATTACCCTTACTATCCCCAGTTGATTGAAAGATTGGGATATAAGAAAGATATTGATTGGGTTGAGTATAAAATAAAAATTCCTGAGGCAGTGCCTGAGAAGTTGGATAGAGTTTCTTCAATTGTGCAGCGAAGGTTAGATATTCATCCCATTCATCTGAAATCTGCGAAAGAGATTTTGCCTTATACGAAGGAAATCTTTGAACTTATCAATTCGACATTTTCAGATTTGTATGGTGTAGTGCCCTTAACGCAACGGCAGGTCGACTACTATACGAAGCAATATTTTTCTTTTATTAATCCTGATTTTGTTTCTCTTATAGCGGATAAGAATGATAAGCTTGCTGCATTTGGTATTACAATGCCTTCCTTGTCGCTGGCGTTGCAAAAAGCAAATGGCAGTTTGTTTCCATTTGGATTCGTTCATATTTTGAAAGCGTTGAAGAAAAATAAGTTGGGTGACTTGTATCTGGTAGCTGTACGGAAGGATTTGCAGGGCAAAGGTGTCAATGCGCTGCTGATGCAGGAATTGACAAAATCATATATCAAACATGGGATTGAATATGCTGAATCGAACCCAGAACTGGAAGATAACAAGCAGGTGCAATCGCTGTGGGAATATTACGAAGCGGAGCAACACAAGCGCAGGCGCTGCTTCATTAAGCACTTGGCTTAGCTTTTATGCAAAAGGTTCTTATCACGGGCGCGAGTGGCTTCATTGGAAGTTTTTTAGTAGAAGAGGCACTGCGTCAGGGATTTGATGTGTATGCAGGCGTTCGGCAAACCAGCAGCCGTGAATATCTGAGAGATGAACGGGTTAAATTTTTTGAACTGGATCTTTTTTCTGAACCGTCACTCCAAAAGCAGTTTTCAGGATTTATAAAGGAATCCGGTGGCTTTGATTACGTTATTCACAACGCGGGAATTACGTATGCTAAAACAGTTGATGACTTTATAAAAGTAAATTATGATTGCACGCGTAACCTGACGAGTGCCCTTCAGGCCTCTGCAATGCCGTTGAAGAAATTTGTGTTGATCAGTTCACTTGCAGTGTTTGGTCCTGGTGACGGGAGTACTTATCGACCAATAGAAATTTCGGATATTCGGCAACCCATCTCTGCCTATGCAAAAAGCAAGTTGATGGCGGAGCAACACGTTAAATCGCTTCCAGCTTTTCCTTATCTTATTCTGAATCCAACTGCTGTCTATGGTCCGCGTGATAAAGATTTTCTGGAGTTGGTTAAAATGATTAGTAGCGGGTTGGAATTTTACATTGGATACAATCGTCAAATGATTTCCTTAGTTTATGTTAAGGATCTGGCAAGGGTTGTAGTTCTCGCTATGAAGTCTCCAAAGATAAGTCACTCTTATCTGATCTCAGATGGAGCCGAATATGATAAAGAATATTTGAGCGATGTTCTGAAAAAGATATTGAATAAGAGAACGGTGCAGCTAAGAATGCCAGCTGTACCGCTTCGCTGGATCATTGCCTTCATTGAAAAAATATATTCCGTGTTCGCTAAACGACCGTTTCTAAATGTTGAAAAGCTAAACGAAATAAGTAGCGCAAATTGGCTGTGCCAAAGCGCTGAAATCTGGAATGATGTGAAGTCCTCGCCTGAATTCGGGTTAGAGAAAGGAATGGAAGAAACCTGTTCCTGGTATAAGGAAAATGGCTGGATTAGATAATCTGCTTAGTTTTAATTCCTCAATTCTCACAAGTAATCAATCACGCATTTCTATCTGTAAATAAATTCTGCCAAGTAATAAAAGACAAAAAAGTCTTTTATTATGTTTGTAGAACCTTATCCTGTTAAAGATGGCAAAGCGAAATTCTATTGAATTCTTATTGAAGCCCCAAAACTGGTGGCTACCCCTGTTACTGATCTTCATCGTAAGTTTTACAGGTGTGTTTATGATTGGACTTCATACCTACACTGAAGCTCCGCCAGTTCCCAACTTTGTTTCAAGAGATGGGAAAGTAGTCTTTAGTAAAGAAGATATTCAAAATGGGCAGGTTGTTTTTCAGAAGTATGCTTTGATGGAATATGGAAGCATGTTTGGAGATGGCGCATATCGTGGGCCTGATTATTCGGCAGAAGCACTGCATTTGGTATCGTCTTTTATGCACACCTATTATGAAGCGCAATTAAAATCAGGTGATCCTCAAAAAAATGATCTGGAGGCGCTGGGAATTTCGCAGCAAATTAAAAATGAACTTAAAATAAACTCCTATCGCCAATCTGATAACTCAGCTGTATTATCAGATGCGCAAGTATATGCGGCCAGCGAATTGGTAAATTATTATGTTCAGCAGTTTACGGATCCTACTCATCCCAAGGCAATTTCTCCGTCCGGTTATCTAACCAATAAGAATGAGATCAAAGAGCTTGCATCATTTTTTTACTGGGGCAGTTGGGTGTGCTCCGCCCAGCGCCTGGGGAAAAATTATAGTTATACTCACAATTGGCCTTATGATCCCGAAGCAGGAAATCTGCCGAGTTCTTCGGTAGTAATCTGGAGTATTGTAGGCGCACTTGGTTTGATTTTGGGATTGGGTATCGTTCTTTATTATCATGGCAAGCTTGATCGGCTCGATACGAAAATATTTACCGACAACTCAGCCCCTTTGATGACGGATGTGAGCATTGAGAACTTTCAACCTACTATCACTCAAAAAGCTACTTATAAATTTTTTTATGCTGCCGTACTGCTCTTTGCCGTTCAAGTGCTGGCTGGCATTTTAACGGTACACGATTTCGTGGGCTTTGTTAATTTCTTTGGTTTCAACATTTCTGAGGCATTGCCGATAACAGTGACGCGCAGTTGGCATGTGCAACTTTCGTTGTTATGGATCTCTGCCTGTTGGATAGGTGCTTCGTTTTTTGTAATGCCCATGCTTTCACCCAAAGAACCAAGCAGACAACTTACGCTTATAAATATTGTGTTTGGATTAATTGTGGTTTTGGTAGCAGGTTCATTCATTGGCATGTTTGTCGGCCCGAAAGGAATAGCCGTTGATCAATGGTATTGGATCGGGCATCAGGGATGGGAATATCTTGAACCCGGAAAAGTGTGGCAAGGGTTGTTGTATATCATCTTTGGATTGTGGGTGGTGATTTTATATAGAGGACTAAAACCCGTGATGACCTTGAAGCAACCGTGGGCGTTGCCAAAGTGGTTAGTGTACACAACACTCAGCATCTTGATTTTACTTTGCTCAGGACTTGTGTTTACACCCAAAACTAATTTTGTGATCGCTGATTTTTGGCGATGGATGGTGGTGCACATGTGGGCCGAAGCGTTCTTTGAAGTCTTCACAACTGTTTTGGTGGGCTACTTCATGGTGCTGATGGGGTTGGTGAGTGTGATGGCGGCTACGCGCGTGATCTACCTGGCCTGCCTTTTATTTCTTGGGTCAGGTTTGCTGGGCATATCACATAATTTTTATTGGAATGCTAAGCCCGTATTCACGATGGCCTTGGGCTCCGTGTTCTCAACGCTGCAAGTAGTTCCTTTGATTTTGTTAACGCTTGAAGCGTGGCGGTTTATGAAATTGCCGAAGCAGTTGGAACAAAGCCAGAGAGGTAAGCTGCAGCAATCCTTCGGGTTCTCGGGTCCATTCTTATTTTTAGTGGGTGTAAATTTTTGGAATTTCTTTGGTGCCGGTGTGATGGGCTTCATCATCAATTTACCGATTGCCAACTATTACGAACATGGTACCTACCTTACGGTGAATCACGGCCATGCTGCATTGATGGGTGTATACGGAAATCTTTCACTTACGGCCGTGTTGTTTTGTTGCCAGCTCATGTTTGATCCGAGCGTGTGGAATAAAAAATTAGTATCCGTTGCGTTCTGGTCTATCAATGTTGGGTTATTGCTGATGGTGTTGTTGGATTTATTTCCTGCCGGCATCTTGCAATTCAACGCGGTGGTTGAAAATGGATTGTGGTTTGCGCGAAGCAGTCAGTTTATTGATAGCAGCACGTTTCAGAATCTGACCTGGATGAGAATCATCGGAGGTTCCATCTTTGTAGTGGGAGGGGTCATTCCATTATCGTGGTTTATTGTTTCCCGCAGAAAGAATCTGAAGAAAAACAAGAGCAAAAATTTTGTAGACGAGAATGTAAATAGGAATGGCAGGTTGGAGAAAGTTGAGGAGGCCGATATGGTGATCAGCTGAAAATCTATTCGGCTTTTACACGAGTTTCTTGTTTGTGAGGGCAAGACGCGCTATCTTAAGAATAAACCTAAACCCCCATTATGAAGAAAAATCTTTACGTTTTCCTGGCGGGAATTTTAATTCTCTTTCAGGGGATCATCGCATCCGCTCAAAAGGTTGATGTCGCTCAACTCAAACAACTTAAGTATCGTCACATCGGCCCGCTGGGCAATCGTGTTATCTCGGTGGCCGGCATTCCTGGCGATCCGTCCATTTATTATGTAGGAGCTGCTTCAGGCGGTTTGTGGAAAACCGAAGACGGTGGCGTCAACTGGAAATCAATCATGGAAGATAAACCCGTTCATTCGATCGGTGCGTTGGCGGTTTCTGCCTCCGATCCGCAGATTGTATGGGCCGGCACAGGCGAATCATTCATCCGCTCCAATGTTTCGGTTGGTGAGGGTGTTTGGAAATCGACTGATGGAGGAACCACCTGGAACAAGATGGGATTGGAAAGTACCTTTCGAATCAGCCGTGTCTTAATTAATCCATCCAACCCTGACATCGTATATGTGGGCTCGTTGGGTCATGCCTATTCTCCTCAAAAGGATCGCGGAGTTTTCAGAACAATGGATGGAGGAAAAACCTGGACGAAAGTTTTGTTTGTGAATGACAGCACCGGTGTTTCCGATATGGTGATGGATCCGAACAATCCGAGAATCATTTTCGCAGGCTTGTGGCAACTGGATATTAAAACATGGGGACGTCAGAGTGGAGGAAAAGGCAGTGGCATTTTCCTGACACGCGATGGCGGTGACACGTGGAAGCGCCTTTCCGGCAACGGTCTTCCGAAAAACCCGGTAGGAAAAATCTCATTGACCATGTCAAAGGCAGATTCTAAAGTTGTGTATGCACTGATTGAAACTTCGGATGGTGTGCCGATGAATGGAAAAGAAGGAGAGAGTGGGAAGCTTTGGCGATCAAGCGATGGCGGAGAAAATTGGAAACGTGTGAGCCAGAAC
>CAZNCO010000051.1:0-13373 GCA_964571345.1 uncultured Ohtaekwangia sp. | reverse complement strand
TTTTTTGTCGCCCTCGCAAAGCATAGGACAATAGTATTCTCCTGCATTACTTTTCTTTTTAATGATGGGCATTGGAGGAAGAGCGTGCAACTTTGCATCTACATTGCCAATATTTTTCTCTGGCTGCTCTTTCACCAAGTGCATTCCACACACGGGGCAATCTCCAGGTTCAGCATATTTTTTATCGCCTTCGCAATGCATCGGGCAATAGTACTGACTCTCTTCATGATTTTTCTCAGGAGAAGTAACCAGGTGATTATGTGAATGCTCTTCCTTTGGCTTTTCTTCAGAATGATGAAGAGGAACTAAGTTCATTCCGCAAATCGGGCATTTCCCTGGAGCATCTTTCACCACTTCCGGGTGCATGGGACAAGTGTATTGCTGATGATCAGTGCTGTGTTCCATAATCGGGAGTAAAATTTAAAGGGCTTTGTTAAGGGATCAATGTTCGTGCTTAGTGCTGTCTTCGTTTTTAACAGCTTCCAATTTCATTCCGCACTTCGAACATTTGTCGCCTTCCTTGCCTGTTACCTCCGGGTGCATGGGGCAAGCATATACCGTTTCGTGTTCCTCGCCTTTAGCATGTTCATGGCCTTCCTCTTTTTGCTCTTGCTGTTCAGTCTTTTTGCTGTTACAGCTGGTGAACAAAACAGCGCCCGTTAAAAATCCTGTAGTAAGGATGGCAATCGTTACAATTGACTTTTTCATAGTTTTTAATGTTTAATTGGTTGAGAGAATATGTTATTAATGTTCGTGATGATGTTCCATTTCGAGGTACTTGCCCTGTGGCCCGATTCCTTCAATGTGTACAAGCTGCGACCCGTAATGACCCGCACGGCAAACACTGTACGCTGAGCCTGCCAATACAACTGCAACCACTGCCGCTGCCCAACGCTTGTCTTTGAATACAAACAAATTGACGATCTGCAAGGCCAACCCAACGAAACCCAGGTTGATCGTCCAGTCAGCCCACTTGTCGTGCTGGTCTAACACCAGTTGTGCATGGTCACTGATACCATGTGTGTGCGGGTGAAAATTTTTAGCAGCAAACCATGCCGCTGCCACGCCAACCAGCAGCAAGCCCGTCAATATCCAGCCGATTTCTTTTTTCATGAAACAGATATTGAGCAACTGCATCGCTGCCGCCACAATAATTAAGACAATCGCAAAATGAACAATGAGCGGATGCAGTGTTGGGAAATCATCAAAGTCGGCTGTTACTTTCGATTCATCTACCGCCATTCCTTCATCGTGATGGTGAACGGTATCACCTTCCACATGCTGTTTCTTTTCGCCCATGTTCATGGTCGAATCCATGGTTTTCTTTGTACTGTCTTTTTTGTGCTTCTTCCCACCGTGTGCCATCGCTCCGGTTAAGACCAAGAGGAAAGCAAGAGAGAATATAAGATGCTTCATAGTTTAAGGTTTAAGAGTTGGGTACATGTTGGATTATAATTGTTAAGCTGATTTGGCAATTTTTTCCAGGATTTTATGACTTTCACCGAACTTGCAAAGTGCATCACAATGTTCGCGCAAGTCAGAGAACAAAATGTATTTAATCTTTACGTTGCTATTCCTTATAGAAGGCCGGCTGAGTTGCAGTACAACATCTTTCTCACGGTTGTTGGGGATGATAATGAAAAGCGAAATGTTATGGTCAGCAAATGAAATGGCAAGATCACTCAGTCTTAAAATGCCAGAATAGATTGATGTGCTTTTTTCTACTTCAAACGCGCATGCGGCTTTATTGCCATTTCTCTCAAACCATATTACATCAATGAGTTGTATTGTGTTAAGTGTCTCCTTATCAACCGCGAGGTGAGGAAAAGCGGTGAGACTTATGAACGAAAAATTTATTTCCCCGTAACATTTGCCACGATCATTACTGGCAGCTATAGGATCATAGCCCAGCGCCTTCCCAATTTTCAGCAGATGATACTGCATTTCAGTATGCAAATCCTCTTCATGTTTCTCACTAAGTACTTCTTTATGACGTCTATTGTATTGCTTCAAAAGTTTGGCTTTGTCCTCTTCGGAAATCACCTGCCCTTCGATGATAATATTTTTGACTCCTATTTCGAAAAACAGCCCCGCGATAGCGCCAAGGTCATTCGATAGCTGGTCTTTGTTGTCTGTATTGGTCTTCAAAATTACCTCGCGCATTTTGAGGTACTCCTGCCAGCTTCCAAGTTTCTTGTTATCACGAAACAGGTAATTGAATCCGTTAACAATGGCCGTGTTGAATGGCGGCAAAATGGTTGGATGTAAAAAATATAGAATGCTTGCTACGGCCGGGCCAAGTCCTTTAATTTTTAATTCGTCAAGTTTGATAATCTCACGAATGAGTTGATCTTCTTTCGAAGCGTAAAAACAATTTTCAAGGAATTGACCAAAGGCTTTTTTGTTAGTTTGATTTTCATAAATATCCGGAATGCGCATTTTTGGTTTCCAATAGAACGGATGCGCAGCTCCTTCGAACACTTCCTTTTGTTCTGTGATGGCTGAAAGAACAAATTCAAGCGATGAACCTTTAAAATCGTTGCCGAACTTTTCGTTCTTAATATCTTCAATTACCTGCAACACGCCTCGTTTTATTGCACGGAAAGCTTTTAAACGTTCCTCGCTTCCGATGAACCAGCTATTGTAAACCGAAGCCGGATCGGACTTATATTTTTTGATAATGTCGTGCAGAAGTTGCCGTTGGTCCATGGGTTTTATTTGCGTTAGAACTATGGCCTGCGGGATGAGCTATGCGTTTGCATAATTTTCCATTCTCCATTTTCTTTCTTTAAAATTGAGGTAGCCACGCCTTTCCTTTCGGCAACCGAGTTGTCCTTCTTAACAGTAATTTTGTATTTATATGATTCTGTAACAAAAGCATACGGGAGGTCAATAGTTACATCAACTTTATAGTCACTGAACTTAAACGATTTGAATTCATCCAATTCCGGGGCGAGGTGATGAGCTACATACGTCTGATAGTTGCCCTCAACTCCGCCAGATTCAACCACAACTGATTTTGACATAAACAATTTGCTTGTGCCAGTTGTATCAAGACGCTCCATTGCACTCTGATATAAAGACATTGTTTTAGTGACCATTGCCAGGTCATCGGAATTTGTCTGAGCCTGACTGTAGGCACAGACTGCTGATAAAAGTATTACACTTAGTATTTTCATAAATTAGTTTTGTTTAACTTTTTGAAATATTTCTTAGCGTTTTGTTCTGATTCGAAATATAGAATACTACCTGGCTTTACAGAACTCATGGATATAAAGGCAATTGCTTTATCAACTTTAGCGTTGCTATAGGGGTCAATTGCAAAGCGGTCAGCCTCATTTGAGTTAAGATTGCGCTCGCTCTTTTCCCCACAGACGTAATAAGTCTTATTTTGGATTATCACCGGCATTTGATTTGTTGCCAAGTACCTGTTCCCTACCATGCAAACCAATTGATGTTCGATCTCCACACCCGGAGCAGGTAATGTCGCTTTATACTTTTCAAGCATTTCACTTTCATGTTTCTCATTTTGGTAAGTATGCACCACCAACCAGACAAAGAAACCGCCAATAACAACTATGGCCAATGTTGTGATGAATACATCAAACCACTTTGTTTTCTTCTTTTTGTTATTCGCGGTCGGCTTAATGATTTGCTTCTTTTTCATGCTCAATAAAAATCGCAGTCGATATATTCTGATTCTTACGGGGAAAGGAGGAAGGGATTTATCCACCTCCATTTTCTTATTAGTGAATCATTTCCTTTACGCTTCCGCACTTCAACATTTGATCGCCATAGTAAGGGTTCTTAATTTCTTTTTCGTTGGAGAGCCAGGAGGCTTTAGCCATGGGGCAGTATTCAAGGTAGATCATCCCCATCGAAAGCTTTCCGTCTTTTACCAGCATGGCCATCATGTCGCTCACGCCTGAAAAGGCTTCGCGCTGACCTTCCAGGTTAGTTGCAGTAACTACTTTAGCTGCTTCATCGGCTACCATCTTACCATTAGTAACATCCTTCAAAGATTTTAGCAGTTCGTTTGCCGCTTTCTTTGCGTCATCCTGATTGGAGGCCACCAGCGCATCTTTCAGATGGATATATTGTTCATAGGCTTTTCCTAATTTGGCATCTTTGAACATTGCCATGTTCTGATCCATTTTCTTTTCATCACTGTGTTTAGCGTGATCGTGTTGTGCAAAAGCTCCCCAGCTACCTAGAACCAGGCAAAGCATCATCGTTTTTGTTTTCATATTCATTCGGTTTATTGTATAAAGTTTAAAATGTGGATTCTGTTTTTTTAATTCCCTTTATCAAGTGTACGGTTCCAAATAATGTTTGAAATGTATTGTTTCTTCAACATGGGAGAATTCGGATTCCCTGACCACATAACGCGGTCTTCGGGTTTAATCTTCATTTGGTTAATAAGAGCAGTCTTATACTTTCGTTCAGGCATGGTCAACTGTAGTATCGGGTCATACACTTTAGTAAGCCAATCGTACTTGAGTACCAGTATATAGTTTTTGTTTTTAATCATGGTTGGCTCATTTAATATTAAATTGATTCCATAGAAGAATTAACACAATGATTACTAGAGCAACGTACAAAGCACGCTTCAACCACAGCCTCCATACTGGAGTGGGCTTGGGATCACCGGTCTCACAACAAGGTTTAGCCACAACGTTTCATTTTAAAGTCTCTTTCGTCTCACCACATTTCAGCATCTGTTCACCGAAATAAGGATTGCTGATTTCCTTTTCTGCGCTAATCCAAAATGCGCCTTTGCTATCGAATGCCATTGGGCAGAATTGATAATAAGCATGAATCCCCTCCACACCAAATGTTTTAATCGAAGTGTAAAGGGCATCAGTCAATTGAGCGAAAGATGCCCGTTGTATATCAATGTCGTTTGAGACTTGGATCAACCTGACAGATTCTTTCATGCGCTTGAGTTGTGTCATCCACTTCATGTGCGTATCCCCATTTAGAAGAGACATATCCACTTTTTCTAAAGAAGAAGCAACCCCTTCGATTTTTTCAGACGCAGCTTTCGGGTCTGACGAAACAAAAGCATCTTTTACTTTCAGGTATGGAGCAAGTAAGGCACTTAGCTGCTTTGCGAATTCAGGGTTTACAGAAATTGCTTTATTCATGTCTTGAGATTGTGAAACTGTTTGACTGACCATTTTCGTTGACCCGTGATTATGACCCGCCATCGGGTTTGCCCCCTTCTTCAGTACGATTTCGCTGTAAAGCAAATAGGCTCCAGTAACTACAATAGAATCACCTTCTTCAATGCCGCTGGTGATTTCAACCTTGTTAAAATTCTCCAAACCGGTTGTTACCATCTGAGCTTTGAATATTCCCTTACCCATTTTTTTATAAACGTGATTGCGATTTTGTTCACGGACTACGGCATCCGCTGGAAGTATAAGGGCTTTCTTTTCGGAGTGTTCGAAAACTATTTCAGCTTGCATGCCGGGAACAAATTGATAGTCGGGATTTGAAAGTGCAGCCCTCAGAACAAAGATTTGGCTGGCCTGCCGATATTCCGGAGAAAGAAAAATTACAGTGCTTTGAATAGGGTGGTTTTCAAAGCCGTTTACATAAATAGTGACAGCGTCTTTCAATTTTATAAGTGAAGCCTCTCTTGGATATAATTCAGCTTCTACCCACAACCTGTTCAACTTTTCCAATCGATAAAGAGCGGCACCTTCCGTAACGTATTGTCCCTCCGATACCATAATCTCTGTGATGATGCCCGAGGCCGGAGCTACGAATTGAATCTTTGGCGTGGTTATTTTTGAATCTGATAATGCCTTGATCTGTTCATCGGTCATCCCATACAACCATAGTTTCTTTTTTGCGGCTTCTATGTAGGATTGATAACGTTTGTTGTCAATTGATTTCGCTTGTTCAACAGCCAATAAAAACTCCTGCTGATAAGTAAGAAGTTGTTCGCTGTAGATTTCATAAATGACTTGGCCTTTATTGATTGGTACACCCGTCTCTTTGATATAAAGTTTATCTAAGCGACCCGGAACACGCGTGCTGACTACTTCAGTCTGATTTTCATCCGCTTTAAGCTTTCCGTTTAGCAGAATACTGTTGCCTATGTTTTGGATGCTGACTCTCTGTACCGTCACATTGGCGAGTTCAATTTGGCTTTCGTTTAATGTAACTTCCGATTTATCTCCTCCGGCTGATACAAGTACAAGATCCATTCCGCAAATAGGGCATGACCCTGGTTTGTCCTGTACAATTTGCGGATGCATAGGGCAAGTATATGTCTGCTTTTTTTCAGCGGTTGTGCTCTTATCTTTTTTCAAATTGCAAGCTGACAGGCTCGCAACAAAAACGATAATTATATAATAGCTTATCTTCTTCATGGCGCTTATGGGTTCATCACTTTTATAAAACTTTCGCTGTCCACCAGATATTGAGCATTGGCCGCGATCTCCGATGACTCATCAAGACCTTCTTTAAGTTCAATCCAACCATCAGACTCCAAGCCTGTTTTTACTTTGAAAGGTGCAAACGTTCCTTTGGTCTTTATAAAAACTATTTGCTGAACACCCAAATCAAGTAAGGCAACCTTCGGTATCCATAATGCTGGAGCTTCGGAGCGGTTTAGTTTCCCTGTTACCAATTGGCCTACGCGTAGCGTGTTCCTGCTATCATTTAAGTAGGCACGCACTTGCAGGAACTGCTTACCCTCACCAAAGAATGGTTGTATAAAATCAACTCGCGCAGCGATAGTTTGATCCAACCCATTCACCTGCAATTCTATCGGGTCTCCTCTGCGAATTTGTTTTCCCTCGCTAGCGGAGAAATAAAGCTCTGCCCACAGGCGAGTACCGTCTACAACGTTAAAGACGCTTTGCCCTGCTGTAACATACGTCCCTTCGCGAATGCTAAATTGAGAACCCTGAGTTGGAGTAGAGGCAGAAGGGCTCATTCCACTTGCTGATTGCATTCCCCCATTAGGCTTTTTATTCGCCCCTCCGTTCATGGACGAAGGTTGGATTGAATTTGTTGAGATCAATGGAGCAGAAGAAGTTGTTGATTCAACTATGTACCCTGAATAGGGGCTGAGTATTGCGATGGAGTAACTCTCTTTTCCGCTTGAAATTACCTGTTCAATCTGGTCTGTCGTGAGTCCTAGGAGTCGTAGTTTTTCTTTGGTTGCATTGACAATTTCATTGTCTTCCTTGTTCTCATGAACAACATAAAGCAACTCTCTTTGAGCAGTAACAATCTCAGGGCTATATATCTCCATAATAACCTGGCCCTTTCTTACAGGTTGGTAATTGGATTTCAGATACAATTTTTCAATTCTTCCAGCAAACCGAACTGGCACTGAATAAGTCTTGCGGGTATCATAACTGATTATTCCGTCTGCCCTCGCTGTAGTTGACAATGTCTTTAGCGTAGGGTGAATCGTTTGAATAGAAGCAACCACTGAAGAATTGGTCGGTTTGGCCAACGTTTTAATGTCTTCGGTAATTATCGTTTGGCTCTCACCGTTTGACTTTTTAACCAAGTCCATTCCGCAAATCGGGCATGTTCCGGGTTTATCTTGTAAAACTTGCGGATGCATAGAACAGGTGTACTCATCATGTTCATGTGCTTGCTGATCCTTGCTCTTATTGCATGCCGAGAGCAGTGCTATAAGCAGCATTAAAGGAGTTAACTTGAGGAGCATCTTATTGACGTTTTTCATTTTACTTCTCCAATAGTTTCTCATAATAGACCACTGTTTCGTAATACCTTTTCAAAGTGTCGAGGTATTGTGACTGTGACATGATTAATGTTTCGTATGCGTCTATCACGATGTACAATTCCTCCTTATTCTCTTCATAAGCGAGCATCAGCGTTTCATAGTTTTTACGAAGCACCGGGATAATCTTTTTCTCATAATTGTTAACTTGCTGGTTCAGCGTGTTGATTTCATTCACCATTCCTGATGTCATCCCCTGCAACTCGTTTAGAATTGATTCTCTTTCCCGCTTCATTGATTCGATCTGGCTGCCCATTCCCTTTATGTTGGATTTGTACATTTTGGATGACCATGGTGCGATAGGTATTGAGATCATACCGAGTAACATGTACTGACTTGGCATCCCCGAACCTCTTGGGATCATGTGATTGTAATTAATCGTAAAATCAGGTCTGGCTTGGTATTTTTCTAGTGCCTGATTTAATCGCATTGATTGAATGCTTTTATCTATTCTTCTTACATCGCTTCGGCTCTGCGCCAGGATCGCAGTGTCAACAAGTTCAGGTACGAATTGTTGATATTGAATAGTTGTGTCGATGGAGAACCTAAGGTCTTTCGGGCGATTCATCAGTTGATTTAGCAGGATATTTTTTTGAATGATTTCATTATCATTCATCAAAATCATATTCTGAACTTCCAATAATCTCCCTTCCGCCTTATAAATAGTTCCAAGCTTGGATTGGTTGTATGGGTAACGAACCCTGCTTATCTTCAACACAAGCCGGATAATTTCTTCATTTTCTTGGAGGACTTTTTTCTTCTTTTCTAATACCAGCCATTGATAAAAAGCAGTTTTAGCCAAAGCCCTCAGCTCATTGTAAGTAAAAGTTTCGCTCGCCTTCTCGATACCCGCTTTAGAATTAAGATACGATTGGTTCGCGCGCAGTTTAGCAGGACTGGTAAACTTCTGCTGAACTGAAAGCATGATCTGACCTTTGTCTCTTTCATCGCCTATTTTTGCGCCAGGATAAGGAAACATCCAGGGGCCTCCACCTACTTCAGGAGCCATCAAGCTCTTTGCACCTGCGGCAAAATTGGTCATCGCTTCAGCCCGGAATCGGTAATCCTTCAGCATCGGATTATTTTCGTTAATTACCTGAAGGATACTGTCAAGTTTGAATGGTTGCTGAGCCTGTCCTTGCCAAGCCAGTAATATCGAGGCAGCAAGAATAAATATTTTAATGCTTGGTTTCATGGATTTCGAGTTTGCCGAATTTTCTGAGTTCATATTCTTTAGTCATTAGAAAAATAAGTGGGGTTACCAAAAGAATGTGCGTTGACGAAGTCAGTACTCCGCCAATCATTGGAAGTACAATGGGTTGCATCACATCAGTGCCAACACCGGTAGCCCACAACACTGGAACAAGGCCGAACAAGGCGACTGATACCGTCATTAGTTTTGGTCTTAATCGTTTTGCCGCTCCTGCAATTACGGATTCTTTTAGTTCAGTGAGCGATATTGACTCACGGGAGTTGCCCTTCAATTCTACCAACTGTCGCATGGCATCATTAAGGTATATCACCATCACAACCCCCGTTTCTACTGCAATTCCAAACAAGGCGATGAATCCAACCGCTACAGCAACGGAGAGATGGACGCCATAGAAGTAAATCATATAAGCTCCCCCGATAAGGGCAAAAGGAACTGTGATCAAACTAAAGAAGGCTTCACGAACAGAATTGAATGCGAAGTACAGCGAGAGGAATATAATAATTAGAACAATTGGAGCTATCAAAGTCAAAGTCTTCTTACTTCGAATTAAGTTTTCGTATTGCCCGCTCCACTCGAGGTAATAACCGTTTGGCAAACTTGTCAGCTCGCCATTGAGTTTGTCAATCGCTTCTTTTACGGTACTGCCAAGATCGCGGTCCCGAACATTGAACAGAATCGTGCCGCGGAGCATGGCATTCTCAGAGTTGATCATGGGAGGACCATCTTCGAAACGCAAGTCTGCTACAGCCGAGAGTGGTATTGTCCCTAATGCAGAAGTTTGAATTGGAATTCGATTGAGTTGATCCAAACTATTTCTATAGTCTTGTGGAAACCGGACATTTATTGAAAATCGTTGGCGGCCTTCGATGGTGCGGCTGATCGGGGTACCTCCAATAGCAGACTCTACCATTATGTTTACATCATCAATGTTTAGTCCATATCGCCCGATTTCCTGACGCTTAATGTCCACCACCAAGTACTTGCCTCCTGTAATGGGCTCAACATATAAATCTTTTATTCCTGGTATTCCTTCAAGTGCCGTTTTAACTTTTTCTGAGATTGTGTAAATAGTGTCGAGTCTCTGGCCATAGACTTTCACACCTACGTCCGTGCGAATGCCGGTCGCCAACATGTTGATTCGATTGATAATAGGTTGAGTCCATCCATTGACCACGCCTGGTATTTGAAGTTTAGCGTCTAATTCATTTATAATATCCTTTTTGGAAATA
The DNA here is from genome assembly GCA_964571345.1 of uncultured Ohtaekwangia sp. GTDB lineage: Bacteria > Bacteroidota > Bacteroidia > Cytophagales > Cyclobacteriaceae > ELB16-189. Next base: position 3,157 of record CAZNCO010000051.1, on the reverse strand, counting down.
CCCTTGCGCCATTCCGATTTTGGTTTTAGCATAATGATTGTTTCAATCATACTAATGGGCGAATTATCGGTTGCCGTGCTGGCGCGTCCTGCTTTACCAAGCACTTTGTCAACCTCCGGTACCGAATGAATAATTTTATCCTGCACTTGCAAAATTCTTTTTATTTCGGCATTCGAAACATCAGGTAATGTGATCGGCATAAAAAGAATGGATTGTTCATCTAGGGGAGGCATGAATTCGGAACCCAGGCTAATGATAAGAGGAACACTGACTGCCAGTGCTGCTAAGTTGATGCCTATAGTTGTTTTTCTCCATTTCATGCACCACCGAATGACTGGCTCATAGATGTGTTCTAAGACTCGGTTAATCGGATTTGTGTTTTCATCTTTAAACTTTCCTTTCATGAAAAATGAAATGAGCACAGGTGCCAGTGTTACTACAAGCAAGGCATCTACCAACATGATAAAGGTCTTCGTATAGGCAAGCGGATGAAATAACTTCCCCTCTTGACCGGTTAACATGAATACCGGAAGAAAGGAGGTGATGATGATGATCGTAGAATAGAAAACACCTCTTGATACCTGCTTACTGGATTTTTCAATTATAGCGATACGCTCCTCTTCAGTTATCCAGGGTTCTTCTTTTTTACGTGAAAATATTTTGGGGAATTTCATGGGTATCAATTTTAAAGTTTGCCCGATTTCTTTGCCATTTCTTCTGCATACCTGTGCGAGAGATGCTTGTAAGCATTTTCAGACATGATGATGCCATTATCTACAATTACACCGATCGCAAGTGCAATGCCAGTAAGTGACATAATATTGGAGGAGATGTTAAAGGCGTTCAGAAGTATAAAGGCAGTAGCAAGGGTAATGGGTATTTGAATGATAATGCTAAGTGCGCTTCGCCAGTGAAACAGAAAAATGATTACTACCAATGACACGACTATCATTTCCTCAATAAGTGTCTCTTTGATTGAAGAGACTGATTCTTCAATCAATTCACTGCGATCATACGCAAGATTGAATTTCATTCCTTCCGGGAAGCCTTTCGCTACTTCTAACATTTTCTTTTTTACTTTCTTGATCACTTCATCAGCATTCTCACCATACCGCATCACAACGATGCCGCCCACCGCTTCACCTTCTCCACTGACATCAAATATTCCAAGTCGTAATTGTCCGGTCATTTGTACCGTTGCAACATCTTTGATTGTTATGGGAATTGAATTCACAGTCTTCAATGGAATCATTTCAATCGCTTCTACATTTTTGATATACCCTGTTGTCTTGATCACATACCCGATATCGTTCAGTTCAAACTTTCTTCCACCCGCCTCATTATTATTGGAGCGAATAGCCTGAATCACTTGTGGAACAGAAAGACCATAGTACGTGAGTTTATTGGGATTGACGGTTACCTGATATTGTTTTTCGAAACCTCCGAAAGAAGCTACTTCAGCTACACCAGGAACATTTTGCAATCCAAACTTTATATACCAATCCTGAATAGCACGCTGCTCTCCGAGATCCATGCCGGGAGCCTGTAATGTGTACCAAAGAATATGGCCAACTCCTGTTCCATCAGGACCGATCGTAGGAACGACACCTTCAGGTAATAACCTGGAGGCATAGTTCAATCGCTCAAGAACCCGCTGACGTGCCCAGTAAACATCGACATCGTCTTCAAATATTACGTACACGAAGCTCATCCCAAACATGGAAGTGCCCCGAACATATTTGATTCTTGGCAAGGCTTGGAGATTTGTAACCAATGGGTAGGTAACTTGGTCTTCCATGATTTGCGGACTCCGGCCCATCCATTCTGTGAATACGATCACCTGGTTTTCGGAGAGATCAGGAATAGCATCAATCTTATTCACCTGAACTGAATGCAGCCCCCAACCAAACAGTCCTGCTGCGATCAACAGAACAATGAATCGATTATGTATCGAATATGAAATGAGTTTTTCAATCATGACAAAAGAAAGTAAAGTGAAATACCTTTGAGAAAAAGGATCAAATGGGAGCAAGGAGTCTAAGCGATAGCCGTAGGCTAAAACGACATAAGTCCATTCTTATCTTTAAAATTAAGAATCAACTTATTTTGCTCCTGAAAAAAATCAGATGAGAAATGACTGAACGAGTATGGTAATGTCCCGTTCTATTAATGGTGGTTTATAATTGACGAATTGAACGCGCGCTAAATCTGCGCAAGCATTCATGTCGTCAACAATCTTGACCAAAGGGAGAGAAATGTATTGAGAATCTTTAACAATTACCTTCTCCGCGATTTTGGATGCGTATTTATCAGAACCAATTAAAAGGGTGGCATCTTCACAGCAGCCTTTATGACTAATTGAGGAATGGCTTGCGTTTCTACTGTGATCACACGCGCTGTCTTGCATTTCACATGGCCGGGCTTTACCAAAAAAAGCAATGTTCTCGATTTCTCCGCCACAAATATGGAGACTAACCGAGTGGCTGATTGAGGACGCCAACACGAATATCGCCAGTAGGCCAGTTAATATGGTGCGCAGGGTTTTCAAGTGATTTGTAAATATACGCGAAAATCCGGGTTTTGGTTCTTACAAAATTGTGGCAAAAAGTTACAGAATAATAGAATGCCAGATGCGGGCATCAAATATTCCTCCTAAAAATGCTAGTTTAATGGCATAACCGGATTGGATGGCCAATTGCTATAGACGCTATAAAACCTAATTCCGGGGAATACGGTCGTAAAATTGAGAAATTCCTTAAGAATGATCCTTAGAGATGCCCAACTTACCGCTTGCCAGCAAATTGCCGGGTATTCATATAAATGAATAAATTATATACCAAACCCCTGAACCGCTTTTCAATAACATCGTACAACTATCGGCAAAACCGCGCAGATTCAACAGTTTGAAGAAAGAGAACACCAGAAAGAACCCGGCCATGAAATTGTTCATGAACATCATGCCGAAAAATTCCTTTGTGTGCAGACGAGATCGTTGCCACGACTGTAATAAACGCAAAAATCAAAAGAATGGGCTTGTATGTTTCAAACCACGACCTTTCACTTTCCTCTGCTGTTGCGTGATGGTGATAACTGTGATCAGTTGCATCCTCTTTAATAATATATTTTGTGTTTCGCCCAATGGTATCTTGCAGTTACT